>JANMHK010000417.1:0-7293 GCA_031375135.1 Sphingobacteriales bacterium
CCCCCAGCTCGCAGAAAGACTGGCTTCATTGACAAAGGGTATGTCATATCCTCCGAAATACAAAGTAGCCATCACTGCACTACTGATGAACATGTTGATATACTCCGCAAACAAATAGAACCCCAGTTTCATGGAAGAATATTCCTGGTGATATCCAAAGTTCAACTCATTTTCTGCTTCAGGAAGATCGAACGGGGTTCTGTTGGTTTCCGCAAAAGCGCAGATCAGAAAAATGAGGAATCCAACCGGCTGCAACAACACGTTCCATATCCCACTGCTCACCTGCTGCTCAACAATTGTTTTCATGCTCAATGATCCGGTAAGCATCAATAAAGCGATCAGACTAAGACCCATCGCCAGTTCATAGGAAATGATCTGCGAGGCTCCCCTGACTGCTGCCAATAACGAGAATTTATTATTAGAGGCCCATCCACCGATCATGATCCCGTAAACTCCCATGCTCACCACCCCGAAAATATATAACACCCCAATATTGATATCGGCGATCTGCAGATCCACCACCCTGCCGAATATCTCAACCTTGTTGCCCCAGGGCACAACCGCCCCGGTCATCATGGCCGTGATCATGGCCATGCAAGGTCCTAATATAAAGAGCCACCGACTCGAAGTCAATGGGATGATCTCTTCTTTCATGAACAATTTCAACCCATCCGCCACCGGCTGTAACAATCCAAATGGACCTGCCCTGTTCGGCCCTCTCCGGTCCTGGATCACTGCAGCTACCTTTCGCTCGGCGTAAGTAGTATACATCGCAATCACCAGTGAACCCATGATCACCCCTACGATCAGCAGGAATTTCTCAATAAACATTGCAAAATCGATTGCGATCATCATGGTTTTAGCAGATTTAAAGCTTTTCCATTCGTATCAAAATCCTCAGAAGTGGCTGGCCCTTTGATCACACTCAGATCAATGCCGGGCTTGTTCACTTCACTTACCGTATGGATGTCAAACAATAATTTAGGTTCCCTTCCGCCCATTACCGCTGCAATGGTTTCCTTAGGCGTCTCTACCCCAACATAATGGCCTTGCGAGATCACTGAATGCCTGCTTATTTCCGTTGGTCCTTCAATCACCCAGTCGCTGATATGCTTTTTATCAAACCGGCAGGTGTTACAGATCCACTCATGCACCTCGCCCCATTCATCTTTCCTTCCGGTTACCCGAAGCACTTCATCCCCGCGCTGCCATAACGTAACTTTTCCGCAACATTTATCACAGTCCCTATGCGCTTCAAAAGGCTTGGTGAACCATACCCGGTTTTTGAAACGAAAAGTTCTGTCGGTCAGAGCACCAACGGGACACACATCAATCACATTACCGATAAAGTCATTATCCAGGGCTTTCTCGATATAAGTTGCGATCTCTGAATGATCCCCCCTCGATAGTATTCCATGAACCCTTTTATCCGTGATCTGGTCGGCCACAAACACACAGCGGTAGCATAAGATGCACCGGGTCATATGAAGTTGAATATATGGTCCGAGATGATGTTTTTCGAATGTGCGGCGCTTGAATTCATATCTGGTGCCCTCCGCGCCATGCTCATAGCCCAGATCCTGAAGGTGACATTCACCAGCCTGATCACAAACGGGGCAGTCTAATGGATGATTGATCAACAGAAACTCTACCACACCCTTACGCGCATCAATAACTTTTTCACTGGTAATGTTCTTCACTTCCATGCCATCCATCACGTTTGTCCGGCAACTGGCTACCAGTTTCGGCATAGGCCTTGGATCCGCCGCACTACCTTTATTCACTTCCACAAGACAGGTTCTGCATTTGCCGCCACTACCTTTCAGCGTGGTATAGTAACACATCGCAGGCGGGGCAACGTCCCCACCGATCATCCTCGCCGCTTGCAGGATACTGGTACCCGGCTCCACGTCAATGGTGATGTTATCTATGGTAACCTTGAATAATTTTTTTTCTTCTGGCATACTCTATAAGTACTTTTCAATAATATTTTTAAGCAGGCACATAAATAGGATCAGCATAATGAGCCAATCCAAAATTCCTGCGCTGCGATTCTTCCGGATTCAACACATGCCACTCAAACTCATCACGGAAATGCCTGATGGCCGCTGCTACCGGCCATGCCGCTGCATCACCTAAAGGACAAATCGTATTACCCTCTATTTTCCGCTGGATCTCCCACAACAGGTCTATATCACTCATCTTTCCTCTTCCTTGTTCAATATTGTTCAGGATTTTTTCCATCCAGCCAGTCCCTTCCCGACAGGGCGAACACTGTCCGCAACTTTCGTGGCGATAGAACCTGGCTAAAGTCATGGTATGACGAACCACGCACTGGTCCTCGTCCATCACGATAAATCCACCCGAACCCATCATGGAACCCGTTGCAAATCCACCTTCCGCCAGTCCTTCATAATTCATCATCCTCGGCTCACCCTTCGCAGTTTTCAGCAGCAGGTTTGCCGGAAGAATGGGAACCGATGAACCACCCGGTATACAGGCTTTCAGTTTCTTGCCATTGGCAATACCACCGCAGTACTCATCACTGTAAATGAATTCTTCTACGGAGATGGTCATATCAATTTCATACACCCCCGGCTTGTTGATATTTCCGCAGGCCGAAATAAGTTTCGTACCTGTTGATTTACCAACACCAATTGACGCATAGTCCTCCCCACCATTATTGATGATCGGAACGACAGCTGCCAGGGTTTCAACATTGTTTACCACTGTTGGCCGGTCCCACAATCCCCTTACGGCGGGGAATGGAGGTTTAATGCGCGGGTTACCGCGTTTACCCTCCAGTGATTCCAACAGGGCCGTTTCTTCACCACAGATATATGCTCCGGCTCCGCGTTGAACGTGAATGTTGCAGTCGAACCCTGTTCCCAGGATATTTTTACCCAGGAAATTATTTGTTTTGGCCTCTGTGATGGCCTCTTCAAGGATATCGACGATCCACGCATATTCACCGCGGATATAGATATATGTATCGTTACTGCCTAAAGCATAAGAAGCCACTACAAGTCCTTCTATTAACAGGTGCGGAATAAATTCCATGAGGTACCTGTCCTTAAATGTGCCCGGCTCTGACTCATCTGCATTACACACGAGATGGCGGGGAACTCCTTCCGGCTTGGCCAGAAAGCTCCATTTCATTCCCGCTGGGAAACCCGCGCCACCACGGCCCCGCAGCCCACTTTTTTTTACCTCTTCAGTGACCTGGTCCGGCGACATTGTTTTCAGCGCTTTTTCTACTGACTTATACCCCCCTTCGCGGCGATACACATCAAAAAATCTGATGCCTTCAACGTGTGCTTTTTCCAGTAATAGTTTACGACCCATAAATTATTTCCCGGTTTTTTTCAATTCATACTTTTCGGCCAGTTGACCAGTGATGCGCTGCCCTTTCATATCTAACTGGATGATCGACGAATCTGTTTTAATATACATGGCCGGCCCGCTTTTCCTTCCTTGCAGGTGAACGGTATCCGTCCCATGCTGCATCCATGTTCCTTCTTCACTGAATTCATTAGAACCTGGACCGGCAGATTTTCTACCTTCATAAATAGTATGAATGACATATTTATTGTCCGAAGTCAAGGTGATCTCTGTTTGAATGCCCGAGCAATCCGCGCATGGTAATAACCCATAGTAATGATCGGCTGTAACCATTGGCTTTACCTCAGCCATCGTATGATCAGCCGCGGCCGTATCACTTATCATGGGCGCGGCCGTATCATGCCCTTCATGTTTAGCCGCGTTATTGGCGCAAGACAGGAAAAACAAAACAGACGCCATATAAACGAACTTGTTCATATCAATTATTTTTTGCCGCAATGGTCCTGCATTCTTCAATAATACTATCCACTTTTTCCGGCGTCAGGTGTTCCCTATAGTGTTTGCCCAGTTGCATCATCGGCGCATAACCACACGCACCCAAACATTCAACTGCCTTCAGTGTAAACATACCGTCTGTAGTGGTCTCACCAACCTTAATGGATAACCGCTTTTTAATATAGTCTATAATGTTGTCACTTCCACTGACCATGCAAGGCCCCGTTTGGCAAACTTCAAATACATACCTGCCCACCGGTTTCAGATTATACATGCTGTAGAAAGTGGCTACTTCATACACTTCAATAGGCTCTAATTTCAACATCCCCGCAACATAATCCATCGCTTCCGGACTTAACCATCCGCCAAACTCTTCCTGTGCAAGATTAAGAAGCGGTATCAACGCACTTTTTTCCTTCCCCAACGGATACCTGGCGATCAACCGCTCAGCTTCTTTTAATGTTGTTTCTGAAAACTTTATCTGTTCCATTGTTCTTGTTCTCGTTCTTGTTCTACTCATTCACCACATTCCCCACATTCTCACATTCATTCATCACATTCCCCACATTCTCACATTCATTCACCACATTCCCCACATTCATTACATTCCCCACATTGCCATTTTGGCGTCGCCAAAATGGCTACGCGTCCATCTCTCCCGCGATCAGGTTCAGGCTGCTCAGCGTAACGATCGCATCGCTCAGCATACTGCCATGAATAATCTCAGGATAGGCCTGGTAATACACAAAGCAAGGCCTTCTGAAATGCAACCTGTACGGGCTTCTTCCTCCATCACTAATCAGGTAAAAGCCTAACTCACCGTTACCGCCTTCCACGCTGTTATACACTTCGCCCGCAGGGATTTCCGTTTCGCCCATCACAATTTTAAAATGATAGATCAGGGCTTCCATTTTAGTATATACATCTTCTTTTTCCGGAAGATAATAAGCTGGTACGTCTGCATGAAACACATCAGCTTCTGCACCCTTGAACTCCTGCACTTTCTTATAGGCCTGCTCAATGATCTTCAGCGACTCCCACATTTCTGCATTTCGCACCTGATACCTGTCGTAATTATCTCCAGAGGTTCCTATAGGTATAATGAAATCAAAATCTTCATAAGAAGAATAAGGGCTGTGCACCCTTACATCATAATCTACTCCTGCTGCACGGAGATTAGGACCTGTGAAGCCATAGTTCAATGCACGTTCAGCAGAGATTCCGCCAACGCCCTGGGTACGTTCAATAAAGATCCTGTTACGGGTGAACAGGTTCTCAAATTCCCTCAGCACTTTGGGATATTCGATCAAAAACTTCTCGAGTTTCTGGAATGCCGTATTGGTAAAATTTCTTTCAAACCCACCGATGCGGCCCATGTTGGTCGTCAGCCTCGATCCACATACTTCTTCATAGATCTCATAGATCATTTCACGGTACTGCATCACATAGAGGAAGCCGGTATAAGCACCTGTATCTACGCCAACGATCGAGTTACAGATCAGGTGGTCTGATATACGCGCCAGTTCCATGATAATGACCCGCAGATAGTCCACCCTTTTGGGGGTCTTTACGTTCAATAATTTCTCACAGGTCAGGTGCCAGCCCATATTATTGATGGGTGAAGAGCAATAGTTCAACCTGTCCGTCAATGTAGTGATCTGGTAGTAAGGCCTGCGTTCTGCTATCTTTTCAAACGCCCTGTGGATATAGCCCACAGTAGATTCTGTCTTGATCACACGTTCCCCATCCAACTCCAGGATATTCTGAAACACACCATGCGTTGCCGGATGTGTTGGACCCAGATTCAGCGTTGTTGTTTCCTTTTCTATGGAACCTTCCGGAAGGCGTATGTTGTTGTGATCTGTCATTTATATAAGGTCAAAAAAATTAAAAATTAACGACCGAACATGTCATCATCCTTGTCGATCCTGGTCTGGTCTTCCAGCGGGAACTCCTTGCGAAGTGGGAAATAATCCATCTCATCTACGTTCAAAATCCTTTTGAGATCCGGATGACCAACAAAATTCACCCCGTAGAAATCAAAGGTCTCACGCTCCATCCAGTTTGCACTGGAAAACACTCCGGTTACAGTGTACACATCAGGCTTCTCAACAGGTGCATAGATCCTGAAACGTATCCTGACATTCTCCACGAGGTTGTGCAAATGATAAACTACAGCTAACTCCTCTCCTTTTCTATCAGGAAAATGAACAGCCGTCAGGTCAGTGAGAAAACTGAAACCAAACTCATCATTTAAAGCATTCATTACCTTAAGGTTATGGTCACCGGGGGCGGTAAACGAAAGCATTCCGTAGGGTTCGCCCCATTCGGTTAGCAGATCGCCGAATTTCTCAACTAGCCTGGTTTTAATTATTTCATTCGTCAAACTCATATATAAAGGATACTTACCGTTTTCTATTACTGGATGCCGTAACTCTCGAGCAGCAGCCTGTATTTGTCCCCATTTCTGCGCCTCAGGCTTTCGTTATGCACTAGCTCCTGGATCTTCATCACCCCGTCGATAATTGCTTCCGGCCGGGGAGGACATCCCGGAACATATACGTCGACCGGTATCACCTGGTCAATACCCTGTAACACGGAATAGGTGTCGAAAATACCGCCGCTTGAAGCACAGGCACCTACCGCCAATACCCATCTGGGTTCGGCCATCTGCAGGTACACTTGTTTTAACACGGGACCCATCTTCTTGGCTATTGTACCCATCACCATTAGCAAATCACACTGCCTGGGCGAAAAACCAACGCGCTCAGAGCCAAATCGTGCGAGATCGTAGTGTGAACCCATGGTTGCCATAAATTCAATACCGCAGCAGGAGGTTGCAAACGGCAAAGGCCAGATTGAATTTTTTCGGGCCAGGCCTACTACCTTATCCAATGATGTGGTAAAAAATCCTTCTCCTGAAAAACCTTGTGGTGCCTCAGCGATATTGATCCCCCAATCAGTGGTGGATTTTTGTTTTATATTAAATCGAACCGGACGTGCCATAGTATTTAGAATTACATGCTTAAGATATTATTATAACGCAGTCGGTTACTAAATGGTTACGTTAATCCTCCCAGGTCAGCGCTCCTTTCTTGATGATATATACGAACCCGGCCAGGAAAAACCCTACAAACATCACCACCGCCATAAAGCCGTTCCACCCAAGGGCCCTGAAATTAACGGCATAAGGATAAAAGAAAATGACCTCTACATCAAACAGCACAAATAGGATCGCAACCAGGAAATATTTGATGGCCATTGGCTTTCGGGCATTACCCTGCTGCTCAATACCACTTTCAAAGGTTTGCAGTTTATCAGCAGTCAATCGTTTGGGACCCAGCCAGTGCGTGAGCACCATCATTCCCGCCACAAAAACCAGCGCAAAAATGAGCTGTATACCTATGGGGAAATAATTATTTGCATTATTTACGGCATCAGCAGCAGGAATTTGCA
>JANMHK010000274.1:0-5989 GCA_031375135.1 Sphingobacteriales bacterium
GCCCTGGCACACAATCTTAGAAAGAAAGCAGCCTGACTCAAGGCTGTTTTTTTCGTTTTCCAAAATCAACAATAAAAAACTAAGTCTTCTTTGGCCAAAATGAAAAGAGGCCGTCTCCAATTAATGAGACAGCCTCTTTTCTTATTTGAAAACGAATAATGCAAAGGGAAAAAACAAGTATTAGTTAGAAAAAAGTGGCAAGAGTGATGCATGAATTTACAGATGGCGAACTACATAATGGAAAATTTGATACGATTGTAGTAGACCCAAAACAAGCAATTGCCATTGCATTGAATGAAGCCGATGAAAAAAAGATCAAAAAAATAAACCATTATGTGGAAAGATGAAAACAATCAACTGCAACGAAGTTTTGAATTTAAGGACTTTGTAGAAGCTTTTACGTTTATGACTAAGGTGGCTTTTGCTGCTGAGAAAATGGGCCATCATCCCAATTGGAATAATGTGTACAACAAAGTAGATATAAAATTATTTACACACGAAGCTAAAAATAGCATTACTGAAAAGGATATAAAACTTTCAAAGGAAATAGATAGAATATTTAAAGAAGAGTAATTATGAGACACATTTCAATCATTTCATCCAGCGTTAGAGAGGAGCGAAAAAGCCATAATGTGGCGCTATACTTTCAGAAGTATTTACAAGAGAATAAATTAGCTACTACCGAAATTTTGGATTTGAAAGCCTACAACTTTCCCATTTTTCAAGGCACCTTGAAAACATTGATTAATGTGGCCGAGAATGTTCTTGAATTTGCATTTAAGGTTGAATCATCGGATGGTATTATTATCGTTACTCCTGAGTACAACGGAGGTTATCCTGCAAGTTTAAAGAATGCTATTGACCTGCTATACGAAGAATGGGAACACAAGCCGATTGCGATAGTTACCGTTTCAAGCGGACCGTTTGGTGGTAGCCAGGCTTTGATAGCACTTCAGTTTACACTTTGGAAGATGATGGCCTGGACCATTCCTGCTATGTTTTCTGTACCAACGGTAGATAAGGCTTATGACGATAAGGGAAACGCATTGGATAAATCTAACTCCGACAAACTTGCTGCAGTTTTTATAAAGGAATTACTCTGGTGTATTGAAGCCGACAGGGCACCTCAACATCAACTAGCCTTATGATGTTTGCATTTTAAAAAATATAATCATGTCAATACAAAGCACTAATCCTGCAACTAATAAAGTAGTAAAAACATTTGAAGAAATGTCTGAAACTGCGGTTGATCAATCCATCGCAAAATCAGTTGAAACATTTGGATCATGGAAGAAAACAGCCTACTCGAAAAGGTCAGAGCTATTACATAACGTAGCTGGTGTGTTAAGAAAGAAAAAGAAAGAGTTTGCCCAATTGATCACCCTTGAAATGGGTAAGTTAGTTGCACAGGCTGAAGGAGAGATTGAACTCAGTGCAGAAATCTTTGATTATTATGCCAACAATGCTGAAGCATTTTTAGCGGATAAGATTTTAAATCCGGTTCATGGACAGGCATTGGTAAGACATACTCCGATCGGTGTATTGCTCGGTGTACAGCCCTGGAATTTTCCTTTCTATCAGGTTGCACGATTTGCAGCACCCAATATCATGGTGGGTAACACCATTCTAATTAAACATGCTTCAATTGTTCCGCAATGCGCCATAGCCATTGAGGAGATGTTTTTAGAAGCAGGTGCACCGGTTGGGCTTTACACCAATTTACTTATATCAGGCAAGAGAGCATCGGCCTTAGTGGCTGATCAAAGAATAAAAGGCGTTTCCCTTACCGGTAGTGAAGCTGCAGGTGCAAGTATTGCAACAGAGGCTGGCAAGTATTTAAAGAAATCGGTTTTGGAATTAGGAGGTAGTGATGCATTTATTGTATTGGATGACGCAGATATTGATAAGGCAGTGGAATGGGCTGTGGTAGGCAGAATAAACAACAATGGCGAATGTTGTATTGCATCAAAAAGATTTATTGCAGTTGAAAGTATAGCTGAGGAGTTTTTTGAAAAATTGAAAAGCAAACTAGCAGGTTTGGTAATTGGCAATCCAATGGAACCAAGTACAAATATAGGTCCCTTGAGCAGTGAAGAAGCTGCGGTTAAAATAGCCGATCAGGTAAAGAGAGCAGAGGCTGGAGGTGCTAAAATTTTATTGGGAGGTAAAAGATTGGAGCAACCGGGCGCATACATGGAGGCTACTGTGATCACCAATATGCTGCCGGATAACCCTGTGTACTACGAAGAGTTTTTTGGTCCGGTTGCAGTTCTTTTTAGCGTTGAGAATGAACAGGCTGCCATTGAATTAGCAAACGATTCGCCATTTGGTTTAGGTGGCTCAGTTTTCACACAAGATATAGAAAGAGGCAAACGGGTAGCCGATCAAATTGATACAGGAATGGTTTTTATTAATCATCCAACATGGACGCAATCCGATTTGCCTTTTGGTGGAACTAAAGGTTCCGGTTATGGAAGAGAGCTTTCTGAATTAGGTATAAATGAATTTGTAAACAAAAAACTAATCAGGGTTAATGAATTAAGTGATCCCTTTTAAGTTAGATTTCAAAGATGAGTAATTCAAATACTATATGTCATTCAACAATGCAAATTGTACTGTCCGGAAGACCGAAGGGAAAACCTGTGATGGAGAATTTTGAAACTAAGAGTTTAGTACTGTTGAAGTTTAAAATTTGAATCAAATAGAAAATAATCAGGATGCTGATTTCCTGCATTACTTAAATACAAGGCTATGCTTACAGTAAAAAAGGAAACGCCAACCAAAATAGCTGAGCATACACCAGAGCAACCCAAAGAGCCTTATGAAATAATGGTTGAACAATTAGAGGCAGGGTTAAAAGAACACCATCGTTCAAATATCGGGCTTCTTTTGTCTTCACTTTCTGCAGGTTTGGAGGTGGGTTTTAGCATACTTACTATCGGTATAATTTATACACTTTTCGAAGCAGAGGTAAGCCCCGGTAAACTATATTTAATGATGGCCCTGGTGTATCCTGTAGGTTACATATTTGTAATTATTGGCCGGTCGGAGCTTTTTACAGAACATACTGTTTTAGCTACTATACCTGTACTGAATGGTGGGGCATCGTTTAAGAGTTTATTTAATCTTTGGGCAATTATTTATTCAGGAAATTTAATTGGAGGGTACCTTTTCGGCACAATTGTTTTACAGTTTAATTCGGGCACACATCTTATTTCGCTTGATTTTTTTCATTTCGTATCGCAAAAGATGATTGCTTACAGCAGCAGTAATATTCTAGTTAGTAGTATTATGGCTGGCTGGCTTATGGGTACGCTTTCGTGGTTGCTAAGCTCAGCACAGGATACGCTAAGCCGTGTATCGATGATATTTTTTGTAACATTCATTATTAGCATTGCAGGATTGCACCATTGCATTGTTGGATCTATAGAAATATTTATGGCTTATTTTGGTAGTGCAAACGATGTAAGCGGGCTTGAATTTTTAAGATTTCAAAGCCTTGCTACGTTGGGCAATATAATTGGCGGAGTAGTAATGGTAGCTTTAGTAAAATATGGACATAGCAAACGAAAATAGCGAGTAGCTTCTGATTGAAGTTCTCTTAATCGCCCAAAAGTATTACAATGAAAAAGGAAAATGTAAATCAGTATTAAAACTGAGGGAAGAGTGTGCTGCCCATCTTAATCCGCAGAGGGCTATTATTACCAGGAGTAAAGATATAAATGTGCAAGACTTGCAAACGAGCCTTGACAAATCGGGACATTAAACAATTAAATAATTAAATATGAATCACGACAATTCTTGGGGTTGGGGAATGGGGTATGGCATGTGGGTTATTCTTCTTGCTATTATTCTGATAGTGGTATTTGCGTTAAGATACACTCGTAAAAAGTAGAGCATAAATGCAAAGTGAAATGCGGAATGCGTGGTTATCAATCTTACCACCGCTGATTAGTATTTCTTGTGCAGTATGGTCAAAATGGATTGTTGATGCTACATTTAGGTACCATGACAACTAAGACTGGCAATAATCAAACATTGAGAAATCTAACCATCCTGGCCCTGGCCATTTGCCTTGCTACTTTATCCCAGGCTCAATCCCCGGTGCAAAAAGACAAGCAGGACGTACAGCAAACCGTTGTAAAAGTGTTCGAAGCTTTGTCAAACCGCGACTCAGTAAGCCTAAAGGCTTATTGTACGCGCGACATTACATTGTTCGAATATGGTCAGGTATGGAACATAGACACCCTGATCCAAAGAGCGATGACTATGAATCAGGCGGCAGATTTTAAGCGCTCCAACAGTTTTGATTTCCTCAGTACTAACGGCGATCAGTCTACAGCCTGGGTCACCTATCAACTGAGTTCGGCCATAACTAAAGATGGCAAACAGTCAGCTGTACAATGGCTGGAAACGGCGGTTCTGACAATGGAAGGCAAGCAGTGGAAGCTGAAGCATCTCCATTCAACCCTGCTCAAAAGGAGTTAGAAATGGCTTTTAAGCCCAAAACCAAGACCGGAATAGGGCCTAAAATCGTCCCAGATTTAACAGATTGCCCACACCGGGAAAATTTGGCCAAAGATAAACTTTCCGCTACCTTTGCATCCCTTAATTTCGGAATGCTGGCATTTTCCCGGGTTGAATACAAACATAACTAATTGATTTTCAATGATTATCCACGACGGTGGATAGCAGGGATCTTTTTGCATTTTAGGGATTAAGTTAACCGGTTAAACTTCGTAACATATTATGGCTATAAAGAAAGACAATCGGCCCAGGTCAAATTTCTCGAAGATCACCATCAGTCTGGCCTCCCCGGATTCGATCCTGGAGCGCTCGTTCGGTGAGGTTCTAAAGCCCGAAACCATCAATTACCGTACCTACAAGCCTGAGCGCGACGGCTTATTCTGTGAGCGCATCTTCGGCCCAGTGAAGGATTATGAGTGTGCCTGCGGTAAATACAAGCGTATCCGTTATAAGGGTATCGTTTGCGACCGTTGTGGTGTTGAAGTGACTGAGAAGAAGGTCCGTCGTGAGAGAATGGGTCACATCAAACTGGTGGTGCCCGTTATCCATATCTGGTATTTCAAGAGCCTTCCGAATAAAATCGGATACCTATTGGGTATGAGCTCCAAGAAACTGGAAAGCATTATCTATTACGAGCGTTATGTAGTTATCCAACCCGGTCTTCGTGTTGATAAGGGCCAGAACACAGGCGATCTGCTTACGGAAGAGGAATACCTGGATATCCTGGAGACCCTTCCTAAAGAGAACCAGTACCTGCCCGACGAAGACGCTAATAAGTTCGTTGCCAAAATGGGTGCTGACGCGGTTCATGACCTGCTGATGCGCATCGATCTCGATGGACTGAGCTTCTCCCTGCGTAATGCAGCCGCCAACGAAACTTCCCAGCAACGTAAAGCAGATGCCCTGAAGCGTCTTAGCGTAGTGGAAGCTTTCCGCGATGCCAATCTTAGAATTACAAACCGTCCTGAATGGATGGTGATGCAATATATCCCGGTGATCCCACCTGAGTTACGTCCCCTCGTTCCTTTGGACGGTGGCCGTTTCGCGTCTTCAGATCTGAATGATCTGTACCGCAGGGTAATCATCCGTAACAACCGTCTGAAGCGTTTGCTTGAGATCAAGGCACCAGAGGTTATCCTTCGTAACGAAAAGCGTATGCTTCAGGAAGCGATCGATTCTCTGTTCGATAACAGCCGTAAGAGCAATGCCGTTAAAGCAGAAGGTGGCCGCGCACTAAAATCACTCTCTGATGTACTGAAAGGTAAGCAGGGTCGTTTCCGTCAGAACCTTCTTGGTAAACGTGTTGACTATTCCGGTCGTTCCGTTATCGTGGTTGGTCCTGAACTGAAACTCCATGAGTGCGGTCTTCCGAAAGACATGGGTGCTGAGTTGTTTAAGCCATTCATCATCCGCAAATTGATTGAAAGGGGTATCGTTAAAACGGTTAAGTCGGCCAGAAAAC
>JANMHK010000478.1:0-3964 GCA_031375135.1 Sphingobacteriales bacterium
CATAAAAATGGTGGTGCTGCTGTATGGATAGGAACTAACTCACATATATTCCCTCCTGCCTTAAATTATTTTGGATTGCATCCGGAACGTTTCATTTTCGTGATGATGAAACGGGATAAAGATATCATCTGGGCTATGGAAGAAGCTTTAAAATGCAGCGGGCTCATGGCAGTGATCGGCGAAATGAGTGCTCTTTCTTTCACGGCTTCCCGCAGATTTCAATTAGCTGTGGAAGAAACAGGGGTTACAGGTTTTATTATCCGAACGGATAACAGAATTCTGCAAACCAATGCCTGCATGAGCCGATGGAAAATTAACCCCATCCCTACCATCACGGAAGATGAATTACCTGGCTTAGGCTTTCCGCGTTGGCAGGTTGAACTGGTAAAGATCCGAAATGGGAAACCTGGATCCTGGCAATTGGAATGGGCATCAGGAAGGTTCCAACATATCTCACCCCATAACATTTCATCCCATAGCATATCATCCGAAAATGAATTGCTGATTCCAGAAAGAAAAGCTGGATGATATGCAAAAGCGATATTTATCCATCTGGTTTGATCGTCTCGCTACTGATTGGTTCAGCAATCGGGACAGAAAATTGCGTGAACTTCCTTTTGTACTCACCAGAAATTCACACGGACGGATCGAGATCTCAGAACTAAATGCTGTTGCGGTTCATCAGGGCATTTATCCAGGCATGGCCCTCGCCGATGCCAGGGCCATTGTACCTTCCTTAGCAGTGAAAGAAGATCTGCCCAGTTTAAAAGAAAAACTATTAAAGCATTTTGGGAACTGGTGCATTCGCTTCTCCCCTTTTGTGGCCCTCGATCCAACAGATGGACTAATGGTAGACATTACCGGTTGCAGCCATCTTTGGGGTGGTGATGAATCTTATCTTAAGGAGATCAAACAAAAAATTGCAGGACTTGGGTATCACATACGGGCAGCGATCGCAGATACCATTGGAGTTGCATGGGCATTGGCTCATTATAGTCCTCAACCCTTATTGATTGAAAATGAATTGTACACTGAGAACATCCTCTCATTGCCTCCTGAATCTTTACGCCTGGACCTCCTTATTACAGAACGCCTGCACAAACTCGGCTTGAGGGAGATCAGGGATATCATCACTATGCCGCGACCTGCACTAAGACGAAGGTTTGGCGATTCTCTGATCCGCAGATTAAATCAGGCTTTTGGTATAGAAGAGGAAATCTTAGATCCGGTTGTGCCGATCAGTCTGTATGAAGAAAGACTTCACTGCATGGAACCTATCGTTACCAGGAAAGGGATTGAGATTGCATTGGAACGTCTGTTGCAAAGTTTATGCTCCAGATTCATCCGGGAACAAAAAGGATTACGAAAAGCTTGTTTCAAAGGTTTTCGGGAAGATGGTAAAACCACAGAGATCTATATTGAAACCAATAGTCCCTCCCATCATAAAGAACATCTTTTTAAACTGTTTGAGAACTCAATTTCTTCCCTACAACCTGATTCGGGCATTGAATTGTTTTTATTAACCGCAATGATCGTAGAAGACTTACCGGCTGCCCAGGAAAAGATCTGGGAAGCAGCCGGTGGATTGCAAGACCAGAGAATATCGGAATTGTATGACAGGTTGACGAGCCATAAAGACGTCATATCCATACATAGATATCTTCCGGCGGAACATCATTTACCGGAGAAGTCGGTTCGCCTATCCCAATCTTTAACTGAAGAATCTACTTCTAACTGGAAAACAGATCCGCCCAGGCCATTGTATTTATTATCGCCTCCCGAGCAAATAGAAGTAACCGCTCCCATACCTGATTATCCACCCATGTTTTTCTCTTACAAAGGGCAAAGACATAAGATCGTCAAGGCCGATGGACCAGAGAGAATTGAACAGGAATGGTGGATACAAAGAGGGCGACACCGGGATTATTATGCCGTGGAAGATGAAGAAGGGAAAAGATACTGGTTGTTCAGATCGGGCCACTACAACGAAGAGAAATCTTACAAATGGTTTATCCATGGATTTTTTCCCTGAC
Organism: Sphingobacteriales bacterium; assembly: GCA_031375135.1. Classification (GTDB taxonomy): domain Bacteria; phylum Bacteroidota; class Bacteroidia; order Chitinophagales; family Chitinophagaceae; genus Pollutibacter. The sequence continues at coordinate 2,034 of JANMHK010000478.1, forward strand.
TATTTCCAGTGAGGTTATTAGATGATCTTTAATATGAGGATGTATGGATTATGTAGAATTACAGGTAACATCAAATTTCAGTTTCTTACGTGGTGCTTCACACCCAGAAGAACTGATCGACGAAGCGCTTGCTTTAGCATATAAAAGGATCGCGATCACCGACAGGAATACGATGGCGGGAATTGTACGTGCTCATTCTGCCACAAAAGATAAAGACATCAGCATCATTCCGGGTTGCCGGCTTGACCTTGTCGATGGTCCGTCTGTTTTGGCATATCCTACAGACCAACCCGCCTATGCTTCCCTCTGCAGGCTGCTTACTAAAGGTAATATCAGGGCAGAAAAAGGCGATTGTGTTTTATATAAAGCTGATGTATTTGAACATGCCAGGGGCATGAAATTGATCATTCTACCCCAACCAGAACTGAATGATCAGCATGAGTTTGATGACTCGTTTATTGCATCCCTGAAAGAATATCGGGATGCTCTTGGTGATCAGGCCTATCTCGCAGCAACCCGCAGTTACCATGGCCGGGATGCCAAGAAATTGTTTCAACTCAATAAGTTAGCCCACACATACCAGATCCCCCTGGTGGCCACTAATGATGTCCATTATCATCATCCGTCAAGAAGAGAATTACAGGATATCTTAACCTGCATACGGGAGAAATGCACCATTCATTCAGCAGGATATCATTTAGCCGCCAATGCAGAAAGGCATTTAAAAACCAAAGCCGAAATGCTTCGTCTGTTCCGGCAGTATCCACAGGCCATCAGGCATTCTGAAGAAATTTCAGCAGCTTGTCAGTTCTCCCTCAACATGCTTAAATACCAATATCCGGAGGAGATCACAACAGGTGGGCGCACACCTCAGGAAGAACTAACCATGTTAGCCTGGCAGGGTGCACATGATTTTTTTGGAGATACCATTCCTCAAAAAACAACTGCGGCCATCAGGCATGAATTGGCCTTTATAGAGCAAATGAATTATGCTGCTTATTTTCTCACCGTTTATGATATGGTCAAGTTTGCCCGTAACAGGGGCATACTCTGCCAGGGTCGAGGTTCTGCGGCCAATTCAACCATTTGTTTTTGCCTGGGTATCACTTCTGTCAATCCCGAAAAATTTGATCTGTTGTTCGAACGGTTTCTTTCTGCTGCTCGAAACGAACCTCCAGATATTGATGTAGATTTTGAACATGAACGTCGCGAAGAAGTGATCCAGTATATATACCAGAAATACGGTCGTGACAGGGCTGCCATTGTTGCTACCGTTACCCAGCAACATCAACGGGGAGCCATTAGGGATGTAGGTAAAGCAATGGGCTTATCTGTAGATACCATCAACAGGCTTTCAAAATCTGTATGGTCTTATAGCGATGAATGGTTTGACGGAAAACTACTTGTGGAACAAGGCATCAATCCCAACGATAAACATATTCGAAATGTATTGAAGTTAACCCACGAGTATATGGGTTTCCCAAGGCAGCTGGGCCAACATACCGGTGGCTTTGTGATCACCCAGGGAAAGTTGTCTGAGTTGTGCCCTATTTTGAATGCGCGGATGGAGAACAGAACCTGCATTGAATGGAATAAAGATGATATAGACGCCCTTGGTTTTATGAAAATTGATGTCCTGGCCTTAGGCATGCTTACCTGTATCCGAAAGGCATTTGAACTCGCAAAAAACAAATACGGACTGGACTTAACCCTGGCTAATATTCCGCAAGACGATCCGGCAGTTTATGAAATGATCTGCAGGGCAGATACTATCGGGGTTTTCCAGATTGAAAGTCGTGCTCAACAATCCATGCTCCCCAGGTTAAAACCAAGATGTTTTTATGACCTGGTGATCGAAGTAGCGATTGTCCGGCCCGGACCTATACAAGGCGATATGGTGCATCCCTATTTACGCCGCCGAAATGGTGAAG
>JANMHK010000518.1:0-3810 GCA_031375135.1 Sphingobacteriales bacterium
TTTCCGTAACTTTGCCCTTCGCTCAACGGAGATCATCGAATGAATGAAATAAGGAACTTCTGCATTATCGCACATATTGACCACGGAAAGAGTACATTGGCGGACAGGCTGTTACAAGTGACCAACACCATCAGCGAACGTGACATGATGGATCAGGTACTGGATGATATGGACCTGGAACGGGAAAAAGGCATTACCATCAAGAGCCACGCGATTCAAATCAACTATAATCACACGGACAATAAGGAATATATCCTTAATCTGATCGACACGCCAGGACATGTTGACTTCAGTTATGAAGTAAGCAGGGCGCTGGCAGCCTGTGAAGGCGCTTTGTTGCTGGTTGATGCCACACAGGGCATCCAGGCACAGACCATCAGTAATTTATACCTTGCTATCGAGAATAACCTGGAGATCATTCCGGTGATCAACAAGATCGATATGGACGGTGCCATGATCGAAGAAGTAAAGGATCAGATCGTGGAACTGATCGGTTGTAAGGCCGAAGATATCTTGCTGGCAAGCGGAAGAACAGGTATTGGGGTTGATGGCATCCTCAAGGCGATCATTGATCGAATCCCAGCTCCAAAAGGAGATCCGGATGCGCCACTACAGGCACTGATCTTTGATTCTGTCTTCAATAGCTTCAGGGGTATCCTGGTGTATTACCGGATCATGAATGGTTCCATCAGAAAAGGCGACAAGGTGAAATTTGTATCCACAGACCAGGAATACGTTGCAGATGAAGTGGGTATCCTGAAACTTAAAATGACGGAAAAAGACAAAGTGAGTTGTGGTGACGTAGGTTATATCATCACCGGCATCAAGAATGCCAAAGAAGTGAAAGTGGGTGATACCATTACCCTCGCCAATAATCCGCATCCGGAAATGATCAAAGGTTTTGAAGAAGTAAAAGCAATGGTTTTTGCTGGTATCTTCCCCGTGGTCACTGAAGATTTTGAAGAGTTGAGGGAATGTATGGACAAGTTGCAGCTTAATGATGCTTCGCTGTCGTACGAACTCGAGACTTCCCAAGCCCTTGGTTTTGGTTTCAGGTGCGGTTTTCTCGGACTTCTGCATATGGAGATCATCCAGGAGAGGCTGGAACGCGAACACAATCAAACGGTCATTACCACTGTTCCTAACGTAAGTTTTGTAGCATATACCACTTCGGGCGACAAGGTCACCGTGAATAATCCTTCTGAAATGCCTGACCCGGTCAGGATTGATTTCATCGAAGAACCTTACATAAAGGCACAGATCATTACCAAGCCGGAATACATCGGTAATATCATGACCTTATGCCTTGGTAAACGGGGAAATCTGATCAACCAGAGTTATCTGACTACCACCAGGGTTGAACTCATATTTGAAATGCCCCTTACCGAGATCGTATTTGATTTCTATGATAAGCTTAAGAGCCAAACCCGGGGTTATGCGTCTTTTGATTATCACCCCATCGGGATGCAGGAAGCAGATATCGTCAAGATGGATATTCTACTGAACAACGAAAAAGTGGATGCACTCAGTGCATTGATCCATAGAAGCAGGGCCCAGGATTTCGGAAGAAAACTCTGCGAAAAACTTAAAGAGCTGTTACCCCGCCAACAATTCCAGATTGCCATTCAGGCTGCCGTTGGAGCCAAAATCATCGCCAGGGAAAATATTGCCGCCCTCAGGAAAGATGTTACTGCCAAATGTTATGGTGGTGACATCAGCCGAAAAAGGAAACTGCTGGAGAAGCAGAAAGAGGGTAAAAAGCGGATGCGTCAAATCGGTAATGTAGAAGTGCCGCAGGAAGCGTTTCTTGCCGTATTGAAGCTTGATTGAGTCTTAGCGGGTATCATACAAGATGTAACACTGCCAGAGTTCACCAACAGGTTTATTACGACTGGTAAGCCACTCATATTTTCCGGGAGTCCATATCCCCGCGAGGTCATTTGTATTCACCAGGATCAGGCCCTTCTGAGGGCCGTTGGGATTATATAAAACTTCAGGGTGTTGCTTCAAATATGTTTTGAGCCTTTCGTGATTTTGTTCCCAATTCAGATTACTGTCGGCCAACCATTTCCAGTTCGTTTTTTTATCCCTTATAAACAAATTGGTAAAAGGAATATACCCGTCACGAACAGCCCCTGCCTCCAATAACAGCATACCCAGAAAAAGAAAAAAGAAAATCCTTCCCCAGATTGACTTAATAAGCATCCCGATCAGTGCTCCTCCTGAGATGATTCCCAGGGCAAATACCGGAAGTGCATAGCGGTATCCATTTTGAACGCCGGCGGAACTGATGAACAGGAACACGGCAGTTGCAGGAATGATCAGGTAGATAATGGGCTTCACTGATTTTTTTAATTGCAGAAGAATGAGGGCCAAACTGGCCATGATGATTGCCAGGGTGGCCACAGGTGTTTTTATACCCATACAGATCAAAAAATAATTCCAGAATCCACCGTTTGAGCATTCGCCCATCAGATAGTTAAGCGGTAAGCCATCCCGATGCTCAATTTCATAATTGATCTGGTCAAATGTATCTATGTAAGGCAGGGGCAGGGGAATGGGGACCGACAATCCGATCCTGTTTACTAAATTGTTCATGAAGGAACTACTGAAGACTGCTCTGTCTGCATGGAACCAGGTATGGTTGAACTGAAAGGCCAGGTTTATAATAAGTAGTTGCGTCAACAGGAAAAAGAACAGATAAGAAAGCATCCTGCGCCCGTCAAATTTCTGCTGTTGCAGTCCGGCTAAAAGCAAAATCAAAAGGCAAATGGGGTAGAGGAGCAGGTTATTGATCTTTGCAGTCTGGGCCAGCGCAATAATAACCGAGAACAAGAAGAATTGTCTCCCTTCCCCTTGTTGCAGCCACCGAAAAAGATGATACAAGCTAGCCACACAAAAGAAAGTTGCGGCCATATCCGTAGTGAGCAGGTGACCATGGGCCAGGATATTTGGATCAGCGGAAGCGATGACAAGGCAAAAAAGACCGGCTACTGGACCGAACAAAGACTGGCTGAACAGTAAGATATACACCAGCAGGCCAAGTGTAAAACCCAGCGTGATATAACGCCCTGTTTTGATATCGCCTTTCCCCCAATCCGTTTTTTTCTTGTCGGGCTGTAGCACCTGTTCGATAGCCCTTGGCAGGGCATGAAGAGCGGTAATGGGCATAGTGGACCTAAAATCCCGGCCTTCTACACGCCTGCTTGTATTCCCTTTCCAAATTTCCACGCCATAAATCAGATGATCCTCTTCATCCGCCGTGATATCATCCCTGTAGATTTGGAACACCTGCACAACCGCATGGAGGATCAGGATAAACACCATGACCTTAAAAGCATGAATCACCAGGACTGACTCTATCTTATTCCAGTTCAAACAGAATTTGTTAAGGTAGATAGCAAGTTAGCCATTCTTTTTCTTGACTGGCTTCTTTGCAGGTGGAGGCGGGGGAGGCTGGTTTCCGAATTTATCATCCAGCATGGGCATCGGTGCCGGCGCCTCACCGTCTTTTAGTTTAAAGGTGAAGACCTTATCAATATGCACCCACTGACCATCTTTCCATTTAAATCCTTCATAATCACCATCGGGTATATAAGTGAATCGTTTGTCGGCTTCCCCATTTTCAGGAATGAGATGATCATACAAGATCATATTCATTTCATCGTCAAACTGTAAACGGGCATTGCCATCTTTCTTATATTCGATCCAGAAGCGGGCCTGATCTTTCTTCTTCGTCGTATCTTCTCTGAAACTAAAAAAAGCACCTCCGAAAATAGGCTTCCCCGTATTGTCAAAATGAAGCACTTC
>JANMHK010000523.1:0-4802 GCA_031375135.1 Sphingobacteriales bacterium
CGATGTCACCCTCGGCACCGGCGAGATCGATATTCCTGCGGTGTTGAAAGCGGCAAAAAAGTCGAAGGTCAAATACTACTATATCGAAGACGAGAGTCCAATTGCCACGCAGCAGGTTCCTGAGAGCATCAAGTATGTGAAGAAGCTGGGGCTGTAGGCGGGAAATAAAAAAAGGAGGTGGTTATACTTTTGATTTGCGGGTTATATTCCTATCTTATATAAACTCCTTAACATGACTGCACCTAAAACCGTCCAGTATTTCGGCTATTATTTGTACATCGTGGCCGCTACGCTCGTCTTCGTCCCCAACATTTTGCTAAGCACGTTGCAGGTCCCGGAAACCAACGAAGCATGGATCCGCGTTGTGGGGATACTTACAGCTTGCCTCGCTGTGTATTATCACCGCATGGGTCAGGCGGGCAGTGAAGAATTTGCAGTTACATCAGTCTATGTCCGCATTTTTGTCCTCGTTAGTTTCATCGCACTTTGGGGCACCGGTATCGGCCCCTGGCAGTTGATCATTTTTGGTGTTGTGGATGCGGTTGCGGCAATGTGGACGATGTCCAAACTCAAGAGAGGTTAGGGGCCGGTGTAGTTAACGCTTTGCAATTCGCAATTTACGAATTGCGAAGCATAGTTTGGGCGGCACAAAGGATTACAAATTAACACAAAGGCTAAATCAAATTCGGACAGAAACTCTGTTTGAAACATGAACTTTTTCCTCTTTTCTTAGCCTCTTATTTGTCCTGATCTCATGAATTCTTTCTTTCTCCACAAGCCGGAACCAATAATCTGCAGGGATACATTTGTTGGAATGAAGTTCGAGGCGAATCATGATGTTCTCATTCGGTCTGCGTCGACTATTTATCAGTTGACTTAACAGCGTTTCATGGATATCTATTTCGCGGGCAAAGTCAACTCGTTTCTTCTTCAAGATTTGCAAATAGATCTTGAGGACAGGTCCAAAACGTTTATTTAATTCGAAATCCTGGTTGTTTATATAGTCTTCTAATTGGAACCTTAATTGTAAGAGATCAGCTACAATTTTCTGTTCCAGGGTGATTTGAGCCTGAGATTTTCTTCTTGCTATTTTCAGCATCTCGGATGCCTGCTTCTTCTGCTCTTCATTAAGCACAATAGGGAATACAAAGGATCTTACTGCTTCAGTCGGATCAATTCGGTCATGTCTATTTTTTCCAATCATACAAGATGCTTAATTACCAAATTTTCCAGATTACCGCCATCGAGATAAACACTTAGCCCAGCTTCTATCATTCTATATTCAGACATATAATGTTGCTTAAGCTCAGTTTTTGGCAGTAGCGACAAACATCCCAGGTAACTGTATTTCGTAAGCGCCACTTTACCTGCAAAAGCCAGAAGGTTTGCTGCAATATTTTCATATTCCTTAAACTTTCTGCCTTTCTCTCTGTCGAAAATCACATTCTCCCTTGAAACTGCAATAAGTTTGACTTCTATGCGGTATTCATCGGGATGATCTTCAATGGCCACCAAGCCTTTAATGTCATTATCTGCTTCAATAAACAGCTTGTAAATGTCCAATTTTCCATAAAGGGATCTCCAATCAAAAAAATACCTCTTTTTCGTCAAATACTGAAGATCTGAATCGACAAGCCTCTCTACAGTAACATTGATGATATCTCCTGTTGCAACTTGGTGAATTACCATGCTGAAACTACAAAAGTTTACAGAATTAGTAAAGAAAAGTTTCTTCTATATGCTGTTGCCCATATTGTCGTTCTCAGGCTTGGAGTTACCTGGCTAAGAGATTGGCTGATAATAAGGGTAAGACAAAAGCAGCCTCAATGCTTCTGTTCCATCTGCTCGATGATTTTGCCCACTTCGAGCTCGGTGCTGCGGAGTTTGTTCTGGCAGAAGGTGATGAGTTCTGAGGCGCGTTTTACTTTAGCGGCCAGGACGTCTACGGAAACCGTTTCGTTTTCGATCTCCCGCGCGATCTGTTGCAACTCTTTATAGGCTTCCTCATATGTTGTTTGTAGATCCATCGTTTTCCTTTTTCCCTGTTACAGTTGATATGATATCAGTGTGCTTGAGTACAATTGTTATTTCTTCACCTTTCGAGATCTGGTCCGGGTCCGTAATGATCTGTCCTGCTTTTTTCACCAATGCAAATCCCCTCTTTAAAGTTTGCTCTGGCGATGCCAAATGGATCATCGTCACAAAATGCCCGAGATAGCCCCGCTTGTTTTTTAGATACTGGTTCCTGAACGTGCTGATATTGGATACTAGCTGTTCCAGTTCGTGTAAACGGCTTGCGACCGTCACTCTTGGCCTGCTCACGATCCGCGACGATAAAGATACCATTTCATTTCTTCGCGCATGGAGGATCTGCCTGGAGTTCTGGGTGACCAGCCGATTGGTCTTCACCATCTCCTGCGCGAAATTCGCCAGGTAGTCGCGGCTCTTATTCACCACGATACTGTTGATCTGCGTCAATACCCGTTGCCTCTGACTGAAGATCTGCTGGGCTTTGATGACTACGTTTTTTTGTAACGACAAAAGGATATCTTCAAATTGCCGGTTATGCGCAATGATGAATTCAGCCGCCCGGGTGGGCGTCTTGGTTTCGGTATGCGCCATCAGGTCGGCAATGGTCTGGTCTTTCTGATGCCCAATGCCCGTAATTATGGGTATGGGAAATTTCGCTAGCGCACGGTTGAGATTGAAATCGTTGAAGATCAGGAAATCCGTTTCGGCACCACCCCCACGTATGATCACAACGGCATCGTAAGCTACGCCTGAATGAAAAACCGCCAGTAGCTGGTCCAGCAATAGTTTCGCGTTGGCCTCCCCCTGCACCTTCGCGTGATATTCATCCACTTTGAACATATAGCCAAAGCCATTATTCTTCAGCGTATGCATGAAGTCCTGGAACCCAGCCGATTGTTTTGAACTTACCACTGCGATCTTCTGCAGCACCATTTTCAATGCATGACCTTTATTCCTGGTCACAATATGGTCGCCCACCTGCTGGATATAGTCGCTGCATTCCAGTAGCAGGCGTTTTATGGTATCCTGTTTTTTCTTCTCCAGTTCACCCAGTGTAAACCGGCTATCTACCTCAAGCAATGTGAGTTTGATGCCATGGGTTGAATGAAAGCTCACTTTTACCCGCACCAGGGCATGAATACCGGTTGTGAATTTCTGGCCGGTTTCTTTTTCAAAAATCTCTATGCTTCTCGCGCCATCACCCCAGCCCGTCGCTGATACCCGGGCCACCAGTTCCCCACTGATATCATCTTTCTCCACCAGGTCAAAGAAATGATATTTCTTCTGGGGGTAGAATTTATGATCGCTGACATCGGCCAATACCCAAAAACTGTCCCGCTCAAAACGCTGCGCGAGGGTATCGCGGATCAGCACAGTGAGATCAGAGAGCTTGATGGGTGTAACGTCCGGCATTCACTGAAATTACGAAAAACCGGGGCTGCAGGAAATGGTATAAAACACGCACACGATCGTTTTTACATCGGGCACCCGAAATACTTATAGCTGTTGGTTTTGTCGTTCGTTTTTGAAACTAGTTTTTAATGATGAAATGATCATAATGCCACCAAAACGCATTAGCTTTCTGTCATAACATTTTTAATCAAAACAGTTGCTATGTCTATTGTAAAAGTCATTGAAGTCATCGCCCATTCCGAGAAAAGTATTGATGATGCCGTTCGAAATGCGGTCAGTGAGGTATCCAAGACCGTTAGAAACATTGATTCGGTTTATGTGAAAGACATTAAGGCGCATGTGCATAATGGTAAGGTCACTACGTTTGGTGTGATATGCCAGCTGAGTTTCAGGGTGGACGATGAGGTGCCGGCCAAAGCCAAGAAGAAGAAATAAGGTGACTGGTCAGCGGGTATTCATCAACGGTTAGTTTTACCAAAATGATCGACGGGAATATTGAACGGATGCAACACTTCGTCGATCATTTTCGCCAACTCGCCGCGGGTAATGTAACGGTTAGGCTCGGCATCTTTCCAACCCCAGGCCGCGAAATTTTTTCTCACGAGCGCAAATAGATCAAGGTCCTGCGGTCCCCCGGATTGCATAATTAAGATCGCATCGCGAACGGTGAGGTATTGCCCTTCTGTAGCGCGCGTTACCGGGTAATAGGTTTTAAGGTCTTTTATAAATGCTGCGGCATTCACGAGCGAGTCGGGATAAAACCAGGTCCTGTTGGCCCAGTTGGTGGGCGTTGGCTTGCCCTTCAATATGCCCGTTGCGCCAACGCGTTGAATGGATTTAAAATAAGGATGATCGGGCTTGACATCGTTGTACGGCATCAGGTATGCACCTGCGTCGAGTAAACTTTTCTGTACTTCGCGGACCTGCACGTTGCGAGGCGCGGATTTTGACTGAACAGCCAACGCGGCCAATGCACCCGCTGCCTGGCCCGTGAGCATCACCACAGGTTGCAGTCTTGTTGTTCCATTGGCTACGTTACTGACACTGATTCCTTTTTCGGCAATGATGAGGCCTTCCATTTTTTCCGGGATCAAGCATCCCAGTGGAATATTGAAAGAAGGCACCGGATAGAATTCAAGTTGCTGCGGTGCGCTTAGATTTTTTTTGTGATGATGATCGATGGGATAGTCGCCTACTGAGATACCCGTTCGATACAGCTCCTGATCGAAGGGATTCGCGATCTGCGTCATGTTGTATCGCACGATGCCTTTTAGCCTGCGGCCCTCGCGGTGATAGGGCATAAGCGCCATCCGATCTGCTGTTGGGAACTCGTCGTTCGTCAGCCCCAGGTTTTTATA
>JANMHK010000023.1:0-18375 GCA_031375135.1 Sphingobacteriales bacterium
GGGGGACAAATATCGTGACGGTATTGGGTAGTGTGGCCCTGCTGGCCAAAGTGGCATTCTTCCTGTTCCTGTTTATGTGGGTTCGGTGGACGATCCCCCGTTTCCGTTATGATCAGCTGATGGATCTGGGTTGGAAAAAACTGATTCCGTTGGCACTGGCCAACATGTTGATCACCGGGGCAGTGATATTGTGGCTGAATAAATAAGTTTAGTTGGGAGATAGTTAAACAAAAAATATTTTTGCAAACCTTATTAAAACGGCAGCTAGGAGATTTAAACAGCTGTAAACTATGCAAGCATTAACAAACAGAGCAAAAGTACTGGAGCAGAAGCCAATGAGCATCATGGAGCGGTTATACCTGCCAGCGATTGCCAAAGGAATGGCCATTACTTTCTCACATATATTTAAGAAGAAGGCTACGATCCAGTATCCCGAGGAGAAGAGGCCGTTCAGTCCTGTATTCAGGGGGCTTCACGTATTGAACAGGGATGAAGAGGGAAGGGAGCGTTGTACGGCCTGCGGATTATGTGCAGTGGCTTGTCCTGCTGAAGCCATCACCATGGAAGCGGCGGAAAGAACATCAACTGAGGAACATCTGTATCGCGAAGAGAAATATGCTGCGCGATATGAGATCAATATGTTGCGTTGTATTTTTTGTGGGCTCTGCGAAGAGGCTTGTCCGAAAGATGCCATTTATCTGACGGAGACCTTTGCACCGGCAAACTTTACGAGGCAGAGTTTTATATATGGCAAGCCTGATCTTCTGATCCCTGATCCAACCACACAAACGGAAGCGTTTATGGAGGCCCAGGGTAAGTTGGAAGCGCATAAAGCCAATATGAAAGCAGCCAAAAACGATCAATAACTGACATGAGTATTACGGAAATCCTGTTTTGGTTTCTTACTGCATTAGCCCTGTTAAGTGCATTAATGGTGGTGTTCAGCAAGAATCCTGTTCATAGTGTGTTATGGCTGATAGCCGTATTCTTTGCTATATCCGGCCACTATATTATTCTGAATGCACAATTCCTGGCAATCGTTAACCTCATCGTTTATGCGGGTGCCATCATGGTGCTTTTCTTGTTTGTGATTATGCTGATGAATCTGAATGCGGAAACTGAACCTCAAAAGAACCGGTGGTTATGGTGGGCAGGTACGATCGCGGGTGGATCATTGATGCTGGTGATCATTGCGGCATTGAAAGACACGGATAACAGAACGCAGCTGGCGATGGTGAAGGGGGGTGATATAGGATTGATCCAGAACCTGGGAATGGTATTATTCAAAGATTATGTATTGCCTTTTGAGATCAGCAGTGTGCTTTTTTTAAGTGCCATGGTAGGCGCTGTGGTAATAGGAAAAAAAGATTAGCGAATTAACGGATTGGCGGATTGACGAATTGAATCCGCAAATCCGCCAATCCGCAAATTCGAAAATTCGACAATTCAAAAAGATGCCGATAAATTATTACATATTCCTCGCCGTGGCGCTGTTCAGTATTGGTGTGATGGGCGTGCTCACCCGCAGGAATGCGATCATTGTGTTCATGTGTATAGAACTGATGTTGAACGCCGTGAACTTACTGCTCGTAGCGTTTTCTAAAATGCATTATGCCAACGCAGCAGCTTTAAATGCTACAACAACGGTGGGTGCTGAAGCGCAATTATTTGTATTCTTCATCATGGTGGTAGCCGCAGCTGAGGTAAGTGTGGGACTGGCTATTATTGTGATGATGTACCGGAATATACATTCAGTGGATATCAACTTTTTGAACAGGCTGAAGCACTAAGAGAAAAGTAAACCTTATTTAAGAAAATGACCAAACTAACATACCTCATCCCACTCTTCCCCCTGATCGGTTTCCTGATCAACGGGCTTGGAAGGAGGGCGGTTTCAAAATCATTGGCGGGATTGATCGGCTCGGCGACCATTCTTGCATCGTTTGTTTTAAGTGTGCTGGTGTTCACTGAAGTTCGGGCTGTGGGCTTCGTTGCCCAACAGGTGAATCTGTTCAGCTTTATTCATACGGCGGGTCTGAACATTCCGTTTGCATTCCAGATCGATCAGCTCTCGTCGTTATTCCTGTTGATCATCACAGGTGTAGGTTTCCTGATCCACGTTTATTCTGCGGCATATATGCACGAAGAAGAACCGCAACATTACGCACGTTATTTTGCCTATCTGAACCTGTTCGTTTTTTCCATGTTGCTGCTGGTGCTTGGCGCCAATTATGTGATCATGTTCATTGGCTGGGAAGGAGTGGGTTTATGTTCTTACCTGTTAATCGGTTACTGGTTCAAGAATGGTGATTATAATAATGCCGCCAAGAAAGCATTTGTGATGAACAGGATAGGCGACCTCGGATTCCTGTTGGCTGTATTCTGGATGATCGGACAGTACGGAAGCACCAGTTTCTCTGTTATCTTTCCTAAAGTTGGTGCAACCGCACCAGCCGTGTTAACCGGAATCACTTTGTTACTATTTATAGGAGCCACGGGTAAATCCGCCCAGATCCCTTTATATACCTGGTTACCGGATGCCATGGCGGGTCCAACCCCTGTATCCGCCCTGATCCATGCCGCAACCATGGTCACTGCCGGTATCTATATGATCGCGAGAAGCAATATCATGTATACGCTCGCACCGGTCACGCAAACGGTGGTAGCGGTCATAGGATTGGCTACTGCATTGTTTGCTGCTACGATTGCCATCCAGCAGAATGATATTAAAAAAGTACTGGCCTATTCTACCGTGAGCCAATTGGGACTGATGTTCCTTGGACTCGGCGTGGGGGCTTATACCGGGGCCGTGTTTCATGTGATGACCCATGCATTTTTCAAGGCGCTGTTGTTCCTTGGTGCAGGAAGTGTGATCCATGCGATGCATCATGAGCAGGATATCCGTAACATGGGTGGATTGAAAAAACATCTTCCCATAACCCATATTACATTTTTGGTGGGTTGCATAGCCATTGCAGGCATACCTCCATTTTCAGGATTCTTTTCAAAAGATGAAATTTTAATGGGTGCCTTTGCCCACAGTCCCGTGTTATATTTGATAGGAACATTCAGTGCACTGTTGACAGCCTTTTATATGTTCAGATTGTATGCCCTGACTTTCCTTGGAAATTTCAGGGGTACGCATGAGCAGGAGCATCATCTGCACGAATCACCTTTGGCGATGACTGTACCTCTGATGGTGCTTGCAGCGCTAGCTATTGTTGCAGGGTTTTTGGGTATACCCGAAGTATTTGCCAAAGATGCACATTGGCTGGAGCATTTCCTGGCACCTGTATTTGCAGCATCTACCGCCAAACAAGGGGGGCATGCCATTTCACACAGCACAGAATATGCGCTGATGGGTGGAACTGTTGTAGCCATCCTGATCATCATGTTTTACGCATTAAAGAAGTTCAGCGGTTATACAAAAACAGATGTTCCGGCAACGGGATTTGCGCGTGTGTTGGAGCATAAATGGTATGTGGATGAGATCTATGATGCGGTGATCAATAAACCTTTGAAGGGTCTATCGCTTTTTCTGAATAATGTGGTGGAGAGGTCAGTGATTGACGGGCTGGTGAATGGAACCGGAAAATTTGTACAATACACGAGTCGCCAGATGAGGTGGTTACAGAGCGGCCAGGTGGGATCGTATATCCTGATCATGGTAGTGGCAACCGTGGTGTTTTTCATCATACAGATATTTGGCAAGTAAACCGAGGTAAACAGAAGATATGTTCGCTGCATTCGACAATTTCCCCGCCTTATTGATTTGGCTTCCCCTGATAGGCGGCCTGATCAGCTTTTTCATAAAGAATGAGCGTTCAGTAAAAGCATGGTCGTTATTTTCCTCCATACTAACGCTGGCATTGTTCGTTGTGAGTCTGTTGTATACAGATCAGAAACATTATGCACTAAATAGTGTCAGTTATGTTTGGCTCCCTGAGATCGGTAGTAGCTTTGCCTTGTTTTTAGACTCAATGAGCAGGGTGCTCTGTTTACTCACTGCCGTTTCATTTCCATTGATCTTTGCTGCTACATACAGCAGCAGCTATAAAACGCCCAATGCTTTTTACGGGCTGATGTTACTGACCCAATGCGGGTTAATGGGCGTGTTTTTGGCAGTAGATGCACTCACCTTTTATTTCTTCTGGGAGCTTGCGCTTATTCCTGCTTATTTCCTTGCATCCCAGTGGGGCGGCGAAAAGAGGATACAGGCTGCATTTAAATTCTTCATCTATACTTTTGCGGGATCGTTATTCCTGCTCATCGGAATCATCTTTGTGTACCTGAAAACACCGGCCCAGACGTTCTCTTTAGTATCATTTTACAAAGTACAACTGACAGCGGCAGAGCAGGGATGGTTATTCTGGTTATTCTTCGTTGCATTTGCCATTAAGATGCCCATCTTCCCTTTTCATACCTGGCAGCCGGATGTATATGAGCAGTCTCCTACAGCGGTGACGATGGTGCTGAGTGGCATCATGGTAAAAATGGGTTTGTTTGCAACGCTGCGCTGGTTGATCCCGATGTTCCCGGACGCAGTGCGGCAGTACGATAATATTGTGATCGGACTTGCAGTGGTGGGTATGTTATATGCATCGTGCATAGCCATTGTACAGGATGATCTGAAGCGATTGATCGCCTACTCTTCTATTGCACATATTGGCCTGATGGCTGCATCAATATTTACATTGAACAGGATGTCGATGGACGGTTTGATGATACAGATGTTCAATCACGGCATTAACATCATTGGTCTTTGGATCGTAGTGTACCTGATTGAAAAACAGACTGGCATCAGAAAGATCTCCCAGTTGGGCGGGTTGGCTCAAAAAGCACCGGCACTGGCGATCATGCTGGTGGTGATCGCTTTGGCGAACATCGCGTTGCCCCTGACCAATGCCTTTGTTGGGGAGTTCATGATGTTTGCGGGCCTATATAAGTTCAGTCCGTGGTATGCGGCGGCTGCAGGATTGAGTATCATTCTTTCTGCAGTGTACACGTTGAATATGGTGAAGCATGTATTTTACGGAAACCTGAATGAAGTGACGCAGGGGTTCAAAGAAATCCTGTTGCACGAGCGCGTTATCCTCGCCATGATTGTGGTGGTTATATTCTTTACTGGTGTATATCCCGAACCTATGTTCAATATGATCAGATCTGCTTCGGAAGTGATCATGGGTAAGTTCATCAAATAATATTGAAGATCGATTATGAATGCAATTATCTTTTCGGCGGTTTGGGGTGTGGTGATGATGTATACTGGCATCGCCATGAAGAACAAGCCGTCTGTAAAATATGTGGCGATCGTGGGAGTTCTTCTGCTGCTGGTGGCCAACTGGTTTGAACTTGCGGGAATACGTTTCTTCGATATCGACGTCAAGGGGATGCTGGCCTTTACCACATTTGGTTTGGTATTTAATGCCGTGGCTTTTGCCGGAACATTGATTTACTTTCTTTTATCGGGATCTGATATTCAACAGGTAGGCAAGAACGGGGCTGATTATTTTGCCCTGATGTTTTTTGTGCTTTGTGGTGTGGCCATTGTGTCATCTTTCCAAAGCCTGCTGATGCTTTTTATCGGCATCGAGATCATCTCGATCCCACTTTATATACTGGCGGGAAGTGATAAGCGCAATCTGAAGAGCAACGAGGCTTCGTTGAAATATTTTTTGATGGGGTCTTTCTCAACCGGCCTGATGTTGATGGGCATTACCATGTTATATGGCAGCACCGGAACCTTTTATTTGGCGGGTATGAACCTGGGGGCTGTGGTGATGACGCCCATGATGGGACTTGGAATTGTTTTGATGATGGTCTCCATGGCATTCAAAGCATCTGCTGCTCCTTTTCATTTTTGGACACCGGATGTATATGATGGTTCTCCAACAGTATTCACGTCTTTCATGGCTACCATTGTGAAGGTGGCTGTGTTTATTGCTTTCCTCCGGTTATTCGAAGGAGCCTTTGGAAAGCTTCATTCAACCTGGCAGTTTATGTCAGCCTTGATCACTGCCATTACGTTGATCATAGGAAACGTGACAGCCGTGTTCCAGCAAAGTGTAAAGAGGATGTTATCCTACTCCTCCATTGCACAGGCCGGTTTCATGATGCTGGCGATCTTTGCGCTGAACGGTACAGGAAAACAAGGCCTTTTATTATATTCAGCGGCCTACAGTTTAGCAACCATAGGATTGTTTGCTGTATTGGTGAAAATGAAAGATTATACGTTTGATGGTTTCAATGGCCTGGCGAAGCACGAGCCCGTATTGGCTTTGACCAGCACGATATTCTTACTTTCCCTCGCTGGCATTCCGCTGACTGCCGGATTCTTCGCCAAATATTTCATGTTGGTCAGTGCCATGAAAACGGGCCAGATGTTCTGGCTTGTCATCGTAGGCATTATTTGTGCGGCCATTAGTGTTTATTACTATTTCCGGGTGATCCAGTCGATGTATTTTAAAGATGCCGAGCATACGCCCGTGGTGCCCATCGGGTCGGGCTTTAAAGCCATGTTGGTGATTACTGCAGTGATGATCATTGTGCTGGGAGTGAAGCCCGGACTATTGCTGAACCTTATCGGTATCTAATTCGGCTTTCAAAAGATCTTCTCTTTTATCTTCCCTTTTGCTATCTTTCTGATGTATTTCCTTAAAACACAGTATGAAAAGTAAAAGGATAGAGTCTATCGATCTCCTTAGAGGAATTATCATGGTCATCATGGCCCTTGACCATACCCGTGATTTCTTTCACATGAAAGGAATGGAAGACCCATTGGATCTGGCCACCACCACCCCCATTTTATATGGTACTCGTTGGATCACACATTTCTGCGCACCGATTTTTGTCTTCCTCTCGGGCTTATCTGTTTGGCTGCAAAGCCAGCGGAAATCGACCAAAGAGTTAAGTGGATTTTTGATCAGCAGGGGTATCTGGCTGGTGTTGGTCGATCTTTTCGTGATCACCTTGTTTACTACTGCCAATATTCATTACAGTGTATTCATCATACAGGTCCTGTGGGCCATTGGCATCAGCATGGCCATACTCGGACTGTTGATTTGGTTGCCTTATCCCGCGATCCTGGCCATCGGCCTGGTCATCGTGCTTGGGCATAATCTGCTTGATTATGCAGAGGCGGGTCGAATGAATGTCCCGCTCTGGTGGAACTTGCTCCACAAGCAAGGGGGTATCGTTTTATGGAAAGATCATTTCTTGTTTATTTTCTACCCTTTTCTTCCCTGGACCGGTTTGATGATCCTGGGCTATTGCCTGGGAAAAATATTCAGTACCAAAACTGAGCCCGAAAGATCCAGAATTCTACTCATGATGGGTTTTTCATTACTGGCCTTGTTTGCCGTTTTACGACTTCCGAATGTTTATGGTAATCCAACACCCTGGACGGTTCAAAAAACTGCCTTATTTAGTTTCTTCTCTGTCATGAACGTTGAAAAATATCCGCCGTCCCTGCTTTATATGTGTGCCACCATAGCGCCTGCATTGATATTTTTGGCGTTGGTCAGGCAGGTTAGAGGGCGTTTGGCTGGAATATTCGTGGTATTCGGGAGAGTTCCCATGTTCTATTATGTTTTACATTTTTTCACGCTTTGTGTACTCAATATTCTGCTTTTTTTTAGCAGGGGAAACACTTGGGAACAAGGCATGAAAGGCGTTGAAGGCGCACCCTGGAAGTTCATCATCCCGGGGCAAGGGTATAGTTTGTTCACTGTCTACCTGATCTGGATAGGGCTGATCATTTTCCTTTATCCGTTCTGCCGGCAGTATAACACTTATAAATCCGCACATCCTGAGAAAAAGTGGCTGAGTTACCTGTGAGGTGAAAGCGTGCTGGTTGGGCGGACATGGCTCAGTTGCCGTTGAACTGACAGGCTGCGTTTTTGGGCGGCCATCTGTGGTGGATAATCACCGTTCCCCCAACCCCATGTTTTACCACCCGTAGTTTCCTTAATTTTAGGCCATGAAATTCTTGGATACCATTCTGCTTGCCATCAATACGGTCAGGTCTCACCGCCTCCGTACAGGAATCACGGTAGCGATCATTGCCTTTGGTATCATGGCACTGGTGGGAATCATAACGGCCATTGAGGCGATGAATGCCAGCCTAAGGGAGAGTTTTTCAACCATGGGTGCGAATGCATTCAGCATTCGGTTTAAAGAGCGGAGAATTCAGTTCGGCAGGGGCGAGGTAAAGAAAACCGATAAGCGCGTAAAGAAGGACAAGAAGTCAAATGAAGGCAAGATCATCACGTTTGAGCAGGCCAAAATGTTCAAACAGCGATACAAATATCCAGCAGCGGTTTCCGTAGGACTGAATGGTCCCCGAAACCAGACGGTATTTTACGATAACATCAAAACAAATCCTACCGTAACATTAAATGGTGGCGATGAGAATTATTTATTGCTGAATGGGTATGAAGTTGAATATGGGCGGGCATTAAATAAAATGGATGTAGAGAGCGGTCGTAATATCGCCGTGATCGGGAGTGATGTTGCAGAGAAATTATTTGGCAACCGGCCAGAGCGCGCATTAGAAAAGATCATTCGGGTAGGCAATAATAAATACCGGGTGGTGGGTGTAACCAAGGAAAAAGGTTCCAGCGCTTTCCTGCAACTGGACAATGTAGTGTTCACCAGTCATAACAATATCAGGAGACTTTTTTCCAGCCCCAATCAATCCTTTAGTATCGCCGTCATGGTTGATGATGTGGGAAGTATGGAGCAAGCTATGGGAGAGGCAGAGGGAGCGTTCAGACCCATCCGGGGTTTGGCGACTACCGATGAGAATAATTTTTTTACAGACAAGAGCGACAGTATAGCCGAAACCTTTATCAAGCTGTTGGGAACTATATCAGCTGCTGCAGGAGCCATAGGTTTTATTACCTTGCTAGGAGCAGCTATCGGTTTGATGAACATCATGCTGGTGGCTGTTTCAGAACGCACCCGCGAAGTTGGATTGGTTAAAGCGTTGGGAGGTACTAAAGGTAATATCAGGCGCCAGTTTTTATTTGAATCCATCATCATTAGTTTGATGGGGGCTGTCATTGGAATCTTGTTGGGTGTTGTTGTTGGAAACGGCGTAGGCATGTTGTTGGACACGGGATTTCTGATACCCTGGAAGATCATGGGCGCAGGCATCCTGATATGTTCACTTGTTGGTTTGTTCGCGGGGTTATACCCTGCCTGGAAAGCCAGTAATTTAGACCCCATTGTCGCGTTGCGATATGAATAAATTGACTGATTAGCTAATTGGCTAATTGACTGATTTGAAGACAAAGAAAAGGGAGAAATTTCGTCAGAAATCTCTCCCTTTTCAATTAGCTAATTAGCAAATCAGCCAATCAGTCAATTACTTAGGATCAAGTGCTCTTTTGATTCTGTCTGCTAAATCCTGCAAATGATAACGGCTCATATTGTCTGGGTAAGCGGCAGATGCGCTTACCATTTCAGCCCGAAGTTTTGCGAGGTGTGCGCGGGTAACGGAACTCACATCGCTTTTTGATACTTCTGGTCCTGATGATATCAGTCCGCCGAAGGATATGGTAATTCCGCCGCCTCCTGCAGTGGAGGGGTTGATCAACGCGATCATTCTCTCTACGTAGGATTTTTGGATATTTCGCCTGCTCATTTCTATTTTCGTTCTAGCTGGTAATTCACTGAACAGCCCTTTCTTCAGGTCGTTATAGTAATCATCTAACTGGTAGGCATTATCGAACCGACCTGTAAGGGAAACCATTCTGCCGAGCCTGGAATTAGACAGCAGCGTTCCGAGGGTGCTCTCCTGTAAGCTGCTGACCTGGTTAGCAGCCGGGTTGGCGATCTTATTGATGATGTTTTTATCCAACAACCATGAGGGTGTGGTGAACACCTGCTTTTGAAGGAAATTGACCGCGTCTTTCTGGAGTGATTTTGGAACCATTTCATATACGTCGCCCGATTGTTCTATTGATTTAGGGGTTTCATAATAGCCACCAATATTTCGGGCCACATGAAAAACATATTCGAAGAACTGCCCGTACAATGCTTTGTACATCTCGTTCAGGTTTTCATAGCGGTCGCCGTCTTCCGCAGTGTAAGCGGGCAGATTTGACATGATCCTTTTTAGATTCTTCACGCCATACTCAGATGCCTTCACGGTATTGTCGGACAGATCTTCCGCCTGGTTGCGGGGATCTGCGGAATTTCCGAACTCATAAGTTCCAAACCATATCCGGGGGTTCTTCGCGAGCCTGTCAATATATTTCTTTGTTAACAGTAGTTTGTCCTCATTTTCATCTTTCCCGGGTACATAACCATAGCCCCATTCAATGGCCCATTTGTCGTAGTCTCCGATCCGGGGAAATATGCCTTTCCGGCTGATATTATCTTCGGGCTGGGCTACATAGTTGAAGCGGGCATAATCCATAATAGAAGCGGTATGACCGTTTTCTTCAACCCAGGCTTTATCCCTGAGTTTTTCAACCGGTGTTCTGGAACTCGAACCCATATTATGTAAGAGACCGAGAGTATGTCCAACTTCATGAGAAGAAACAAAGCGGATCAATTGACCCATCAGGGCATCATCATATACCATTTTACGGGCTCCGGAGTCGATGGCAGCTGCTTGGGTGAAATACCAGGTATGCAGCAGTTTCATCACATTATGGTACCATTGAATATGGCTTTCGATGATTTCTCCTGAACGGGGGTCATGGGCATTGGGGCCGCTTGCGTTTTCAATTGGCGAGGCTAGATAACGGATGACACTGAAACGGGCATCCTCGAGGCTCATGGTGCTGTCATTTTCAGGCCATTCTTTGGCACTGATCGCATTTTTGAAACCTGCTTTTTCAAATGCCACCTGCCAGTCGTTCACGCCCTGGATCAGATAGGGGCGCCATTTTTTGGGCGTAGCGGGATCTATATAATAAACAATTGGTTTTACGGGTTCAACTAGTTCACCCTTTTTCCATTTCTCCAGGTCTTCTGGTTTTGGCTCGAGTCGCCATCTTACAATAAATCTTGCCTCTTCCACTTTCTGCTGGTTATCGGAGTACACTGTATAAACATCAGGGAAATAACCAACCCGGGGGTCGAATAACCTTTTCTTGGCCGGGACCTTCGGGAGCACGATAAATGAAGTGTTCATTTCCACGGTAACTGCACCTGCGGCATTGGCTGCCGGTACGGAGCTGCTGGGAAATGGGGAGGGTGTGAAAGAAGGTGAAGAAGGGGATGCGGAGAATGTTTTCAGGGATCTTACCTCAATATTGATGGGGTAGGCTTTGATGCTTTCGATATATGACCGGTCACTGGCCAGACCACCCAGGCCAAGTCTTCTTTTTGCGCCACTGCCCAGAGAAACGGGCTGGTTATCGCCTTTGAAAAATTCGGTAACATCAATGACTACTCCATTTGAATCTTTAGTGAGCGCTTTGATGTCAAAAGCCACAGCGATGGGGTTCACGTTCGAATTTCGAACAGCCTGAAAGATGGGTTGTGTAGAGTCGTTCGCCACGGAAACCAGGGTCACTACGCGGAGAAAAATCTTATTGTCCGGGCCTTTTTCAAATTGGATAACCTGTTGGTTGGCTTGCTGGCCACCATATATATCCGCACCTGCGGCCACTTTGGTGAACCTGGTAATAGCCATAATATCCCTTTTGAGCATAGAATCAGGGATCTCGAAGAAGTATTTGTCGTCCACCTTATGAACGGTAAAAAGTCCGGCCATAGACTTCGCCTTGTCGGTGATCACATCTTTATAAGGTTTGGGACCATTTGAGGATGAGGACCTTGGGCCGCCCATGGGCATGCCATTTGGGCCAGTGGCCGGTAAGGCAGGAACCGAGGGGGCCGGTATAGGCGCGGGCGCCGGATTTTGGGGCCTTCTTTGGGCCTGGGCCTGAAATAAGAAGGTAAGCAGCAAGGTAAACAGGAGGGTACGCTTCAGGATCAGAGCAGTTTGCATGTTTATTTTGAATTTTGACGGTGACTAAAGTACCGCAGATTTTTATATTATAGCTTCTGGTTCTTTTAAAACGGGATCAGTGGTAGATTGTGCGATTTAGTGGATAACAGGCTAACCAGCAAAAGGATCGCAGAACCGCAGATATTTCAATTCGCATAAGGTTTTGCCGAAACCGGTGAGAGCATGAATAAATTCGATACAGACAATTAATTTACCGAGGTGATTTTTTTTTGGAAAACTTACTATATTGTGTTCCCTTGAAAGTATTTTACCGGACTCTGATTTAACAAAATATTTTTTAAGTAGAATTGTAGCACAAATCACCAAAACGAACATTTAAACTTTAAAAAATCAAAAAGTCATGGCTGAGACAAAACCAACTGCAACTGCTGCGAAGGCGACAACATCTGTGCAACCCAAGAAGAGCAGTAACATCATTTCCGTGCTGGCACCAGTTGCCTGTATTATCGGCGGGTATTTAATCTGGAGATTCATTCTGGGCGCCGATTCGGGATTTAGTAAGCCTGACCCTTCCGGTGGTTTCTGGCCCTCACACAAAGGACCTAAAGGTGCCTGGTATCGTATGTACGAAGGAGGAATCATTGTTCCATTGCTGATCGGATGCTTTTTAATGGTTGTTACCTTCTCCATAGAGAGGTTCCTGACCATTTCCAAAGCCCAGGGCAAAGGAAACATTTCTGATTTTATCAGGAAAGTACAATACCATCTGGCCAACAAGAATGTTGACGCGGCTCTTTCTGAGTGCGACAAGCAAAAAGGAAGTGTGGCCAATGTTATGAAAGCTGGTCTGCGTAAGTACAAAGAAATGATCACCAATGGTGAATACAATACTGAGCAGAAATTGCTGGCTATCCAGAAAGAAGTAGAAGAGGCAACAGCGCTTGAACTGCCGATGTTGCAGAAAAACCTGGTGTTCCTGTCTACGTTGACATCACTTGGTACCCTGATCGCCCTGTTGGGTACGGTAATGGGTATGATCAAATCATTCTCTTCACTGGGTGAAGAAGGTGGTGCTGGTGCAGCGGCTGAACTAGCGGTAGGTATCTCGGAGGCCCTTTACAATACGGCTCTCGGTATTGCTACCTCTTCGTTTGCGCTTGTGATGTACAACATCTTCACAACCAAGATCGATGGTATCACTTATGGTATTGATGAATCAGGTTTCACCCTGACGCAAAGCTTCGGATCTTTATACAAATAAGGGCCCGGGTTTTATGGAAAGATGCAGCTGCTGCATCTAATTAATATCTAAAAAAGAATACTAAACATGCCAAGTGTCAAAATTCCAAAGCATACTACGGATAATGATATGACGCCCTTCGTGGACGTCGCGTTCCTTATCCTGGCTTTCTTCATGTTGGCAACGAAATTCAAGCCGGAAGAAGCCGTGGAGGTGACAACCCCTAGTTCGGTATCAGCAGATGCTGTGCCTGAAAAGGATGTTTTCACTGTTACCATTGATAAAGACGGAAGGGCGTTTGTTTCAATGGATAATCCGGAGTTTCGCCAGGTTCTGATCCAGAATCTTGATAAAACAAGGTCGCTCGGATTAACCCCTGCAGAAATGAAGGCCTTCATAAATGCCCCAAGCGTCGGCGTACCTTTTGGCCAGTTGAAATCATTGCTTGCTTTATCTCCTGACGAGATGAAGAAGGTAAAGCAGCCTGGTATTCCTGCTGCGGATTCAACAGGTGGAGAGATGTATTATTGGGTTCGTGATGCCCTGAATGCATATTCAGGAAGAAAACTGAACTTATTGATCAAGGCCGACAATGGAACAAAATACCCTGTCTTTAAAAATATCCTGAATGCGTTCAAGAAGAACGATCAGAATAAGTTTTTGCTGATCACTGCACCTGAAGATGCCCCTGCGGGTACTCCTTTGCAGGTGACCAGGCAAAAGCAGATAGGTGGAAAGAAAGAGTAATCACATTTTAAAACAGTAAGATATGTCTAGTATAGAAGGCGGTGGTGATACTGGCGGCCACAAAAAAGGGCCTGGTGTCAAGAAAGCGAAGAAACTGTCTACCCGGGTGGACATGACCCCCATGGTTGATCTGGGGTTTCTGCTGATCACTTTCTTCATTTTCACCACAACTGTTGCGCAACCAACGGCAATGAAGCTGTACCTGCCAAAAGACGTGGATACGCCAGAGGAGCAGAATAAAGTAAAGGAATCAGGCGCGTTCACTATTCTTTTGGGAAAGCAGGACCAGGTTTATTATTACGAGGGGCTTGATCCAACCCAGATCAAGGCGACCAATTTCAAAGGCATCAGGCAAGAGATTCTTCGCAAGAAGCAATCTACAAATCCTGAAGATCTGGTGATGATCCTCAAGCCATCTGAAGATGCTACTTATAAGAATACAGTGGATATTTTAGATGAAATGACGATCGCTGAGATCAAGCGCTATGCAATGGTGGATATCAGTGCTGGTGAATATGAATTGGTTAAAGCCACAGAAGCCGCAAACGGAATTAAATAACAGTTTGCAGTATGGAATACAATCCATTGCTGCATCATAAAGTAAAGGCATTAACATGGATGCAAACAAAATTTTAGGCAGCGACCTCCTTGATATCGTCTTCGAAGGAAGGAACAAGGAATACGGTGCTTATGAGCTTCGCAAGAAGTATAATTCGCGCCTGACGACGGCTTTGGTCATCACCGTGTCTTTGGCTTTGCTGATTTTCCTGACTTCATTTTTGCTGAATGCAGCGAGTGAGCTGAGCAAGGGCCAGGTACAGGTGCAGGAAGTTAAACTGGAAGACATTAAGCAGGAGGAGAAAAACGAACCTCCGCCACCTCCTCCGCCCAAGCCACCAGAGCCTCCAAAGGTTGAAATGGCAAAATTCACTCCTCCCAAAGTAGTGAAGGATGAAGAAGTAAAAGAGGAAGAGAAGCCACCGGAAGTTGAGAAACTGGAAGACACTAAGATTGGTACATCAAACCAGGAAGGTGTGAAAGATGAAGGTATCGTAGCTCCGCCCGTTGAAGACAAGGGTGGTGTTGTAGCTGCTCCGAAAGTGGACGATGAGGATAAGGTTTTCCAAAAAGTGGAGATCGATGCTGAATTTCCCGGCGGTAACCAGGCCTGGTTCAAATATGTTAGTCGTGAGATCGAACGCAACATGGACGAACTTCAGGAAGATGGTAAATCAGGTACGGTAGTAGTGCTGTTCATCGTGGATAAGGAAGGTCAGGTATCGGAAGTTAGGGCGCTCAGCTGCGGTGAAGCAGGCGTTACCAACTGTCTCGGCTCAGGCACTAAACTCGCTGAAGTAGCAGTTGCTGCGATCAAGAAAGGACCCAAATGGAAGCCAGCTGTTCAGAACGGACGTCAGGTAAAAGCCTACAGAAGGCAGCCTGTTACATTCCGTCTGGAAGAAGGATAGCATTAAATCGCGATTTCGTGATACCATATGTAAGACGCAGTTATACTGCGTCTTTTTTTTGCTCCGTTTTGGAGTGTATATTTAAGGAATAATTTTCCTGGTATGATGCGTTCAATTTTTCTTTCTTTTTGCCTCTCTATGATCTTGTTGGGTTCCCGGGCCCAGCATAAAGATTATTATCCCGATCCTAATCCGGACATTCAACAACGACTGGAAGAATGGAAGGATCTCAAGTTCGGACTTCTCATGCACTGGGGAACCTATAGCCAGTGGGGCATTGTAGAAAGCTGGAGCATTTGTCCTGAAGATGTCGGCTGGGCCACAGGGGCGAGGAAACCCGGTCAGGGCGATACCTATAATGAGTATGTGAAGAATTATGAGAACTTAAAAAATACGTTCAATCCCCGCAACTTCAATCCTGAAAAATGGGCCGCGGCGGCAAAGGATGCGGGAATGAAATACGTTGTATTCACTACAAAGCACCACGATGGATTCAGTATGTTCGACACGAAATTGACGGATTATAAGATCACGGATAAGGCCGTTCCTTTTTCTTCAAATCCGCGCAGCAATGTGACGAAGGAAATATTCAATGCATTCAGGGGCGAAAATTTCTGGATAGGGGCTTATTTTTCGAAGCCCGACTGGCACACTGATTCATATTGGTGGAAGAAGTTTCCTGCGTTCGACAGGAACGTGAATTATGATATCAAAAAGTATCCGGAGCAGTGGAAGAAATATGTTGATTTCACGCATGGGCAGATCGATGAGCTCATGACCGATTATGGAAAGATCGATATTCTCTGGCTCGATGGTGGATGGGTAAGGCCCAAAACTACCGCCGAGGTGAATGCCGATATGAATGAGGTGATGGATGGCGTGAAGCCGATTCGGTTTGCGCAGAGCCAGGACATCAACATGCCGTTGATTGTAAAGAACGCGAGGGTGAAGCAGCCCAAACTAATTGTAGTAGACAGGGCCGTTCCTGGTGAGCAACAGAACTACCTGACGCCAGAACAACACATACCAGAGAAAGGACTGCCATATCCCTGGGAGACTTGTATGACCATGGGAAACAGCTGGAGTTATGTGCCCAATGATGTTTATAAGCCAACGAATGAACTGCTGGAAAAACTGGTCGACATTGTAAGTAAGGGTGGCAACTATTTGCTGAATATTGGTCCTGGTCCTGATGGTACAATTGATGATAGTGCTTATCAGCGCCTGCAGGAAATTGGCAAGTGGATGAAAGTAAACGGGGAAGCGATTTACGGCAGCAGGATGTCGGAAACATATGGTGAAGGTAATATCAGGTATACGGCATCGAAAGATGGTAAAACGAAATACGTATTCTTCTTTGACAAGCCGGGTGCGAAAGTTTCTTTCACAAAACTTGCCGTCGAAAAGAAATCAAAGATCACCGCTTTAGGCAGTAAGTCTGCGTTGAAATGGAAGCAGGTGGATGGAGCGGTTGAAGTTGCCTTGCCTGCAGCCATCACAAATTCGGGCGAACACGTGTGGGTATTGAAAGTGGTGAATCCGGGATAGAAAAAAATGAATTTCGAATGAGGCTTGCCCGAGAGGCACTGCAGTTAATAGATGAAGATAAAGATGTACAGGCCCGTGAGAACGGGCCTGTTTTTTTATACAGTATCTGCATTGCCGCGCGCATGCTATAGTAGCGCAAAACCATCAAGTTAAATAAACCTGACATTGCTTAACCTTTTGCAATACCTTGAAGGATTATTCATTAAAGGAATAATTTCAATGTCGCATGGCGAAAAACAAACGGGAAACATTATTCAAAACGCCAACGGGCATCAGCGGGCTGGATGAAATTACCAACGGAGGGTTTCACAAAGGCCGCCCGGTTCTGATTTGCGGCAGTGCAGGTTGTGGAAAAACTTTATTTGCGGCGCAGTTTCTTGTTAAAGGAATTACGGATTATAATGAGCCGGGTGTATTCATGAGTTTTGAAGAAACCCCACACGACCTTGTCCAAAATTTTAAGTCATTAGGTTTTGACTTTGAACAGTTACAAGCACAAAAGAAACTGCGCATTGACCATGTGCGCGTCGAACGCTCAGAGATAGAAGAAACAGGCGAATATGATTTAGAAGGACTATTTATCCGCCTGAATTATGCCATTGATTCCATCGGCGCTAAACGGGTAGTTCTTGACACCATCGAATCCCTGTTTTCAGGTATGGGAAACATTGCATTACTCCGTTCGGAAATCCGCAGGTTATTTGCATGGCTCAAGGAAAAGGGAGTAACAGCTGTAATTACGGGCGAAAGAGGAGAAAGTTCCTTAACCCGGCAAGGCCTGGAAGAATATATTTCCGATTGCGTGATACTTCTTGATTTTCGGGTGATAGAACAAATTGCAACTCGCAGATTGCGTATTGTAAAATTTCGGGGCAGCACACACGGAACAAACGAATATCCTTTCCTTATTGACGAAACCGGTATTTCAGTTCTACCCGTTACATCCTTAAAGTTAGATTACAAATCACCTACCGAAATTATCTCTACAGGATTACCCGTTTTAGACCAGGCATTTTCGGCAGGTGGAATTTATCGTGCAAGCAGCACCCTAATAACAGGTAGTGCGGGCACTTCAAAAACAATTCTGGCCGCTCACTTTGCATTGAGCAGTTGCAAACGCAAAGAACGCACGCTTTACTTTTCGTTTGAAGAATCGCCTGACCAATTGGTTAGAAATATGGCCACCATAGGAATTAATTTTAAGAAAGCTATTCAATCAAAGCTGCTCCACATTCATGCCTCAAGGCCTTCCCTGCAAGGATTAGAAATGCACCTGCTGGTTTTAAATAGATTATTAACGGAGCTAAAGCCGCGCACAGTAATCATTGACCCCATCAGCAGTTTAATAACTATCGGCAACAGCAGTGAAGTAGGTGCCATGTTGGTTAGACTGATGGATACCCTAAAAATAAATCAAATCAACGCGATATTCACATCGCTTA
>JANMHK010000029.1:0-9653 GCA_031375135.1 Sphingobacteriales bacterium
AAGATAATAGAGCAAGTAAAATTCTGAAAACCTGGTTCAATATAAATCTATTGGTGCAGATGGCGTGGCAGAAAAAATTAAAAGCGAAGTTGACGCATCTGTTGATACTGCAGCCATGTCGAAAGCATTGGCAAAGGCTGATAATTCAATTATTATATACTCCATTTTGGGTATGATGGTAATTTTTATCGGTGCATATATTTATACTGAACAGGTTCGGTCTCCCAATGCTTACCGAATGGCCAAGATGTTCAAAAAACTGCAGTTGCTTTCTTCGGCAGCATTCAGCATTGGCCATGGTGGAAATGATGCCCAGAAAGTAATGGGAATTATCGCGGCGGCCCTGGTTGCCGGAGGACAGATACCTGATCTTAAAGCAATGCCGGTATGGGTGCCAGTAGCTTGTTATGCGGCCATCGGTCTCGGTACCTTAAGTGGGGGCTGGCGAATTGTAAAAACAATGGGTACCAGGATCACGAAAGTAACGCCACTGGAAGGGGTTAGCGCAGAAACAGCTGGTGCCATCACGTTGTTCATGACGGAAAAGATGGGTATTCCAGTCAGTACAACCCATACGATCACCGGTTCCATTATTGGTGTGGGTGCAACAAAAAGACTATCCGCAGTTCGTTGGGGCGTTACCGTTAACCTGTTATGGGCCTGGATACTGACTATCCCGGTAAGTGCTATTATGGCCGCCCTCATCTACTACATCACCCGTTTGTTTCTCTGATCTAAAGTCCGTTTTTCCCGAAACATATTTTCTCAGGATAGCCATCGGTTTTGACCTATTTTTACATCTGTCTTAATTAACGTGAACTCATGAAAGGAATTATATTGGCCGGAGGCTCCGGAACCCGCTTGTACCCAATTACTTATGCAATCAGTAAGCAGATCATGCCGGTGTACGACAAGCCCATGATCTATTATCCGCTATCTACGCTGATGCTTGCCGGCATCAGGGATATTCTCATTATTTCTACCCCCCATGACCTTCCAAATTTCAGAAAGTTATTTGGGGATGGATCCCAGTACGGACTCAATTTCTCATATGCTGAACAGCCACTTCCCAACGGTCTGGCACAGGCTTTTGTGATAGGGGAAGAATTTATAGGGGATGATAGTGTGGCGCTTGTGTTGGGCGACAATATTTTTTACGGGTACGGATTGGGTGAACAACTTGAAAAGAATGCAGACCCAGAAGGTGGAATCGTTTATGCCTATCACGTGAGTGACCCGGAAAGATATGGCGTTGTTGAATTCGACGAACATAAAAAAGTGATCAGCATTGAAGAGAAACCGGAAAATCCAAAGAGCAATTATGCCGTGCCGGGTTTGTATTTTTATGATAACGATGTGATTGAAATAGCAAAGAACCTTAAGCCATCGCCCCGGGGTGAATATGAGATCACAGATATAAACAGGGTTTACCTTGAAAAAGGAAAACTCAGCGTGTGTATCATGGACAGGGGTACTGCATGGTTGGATACGGGCACATTTGATTCACTCATGCAAGCTTCACAATTTGTTCAGGTGATTGAAATGAGGCAGGGTATTAAAATTGCTTGTATCGAAGAGATCGCCTATCGAAAAGGCTTCATTCATAAAGATCAGTTGAAGAAAATTGCCGAGCCACTGATGAAGAGCGGTTATGGTGAATACCTGATGAATTTGGTTTCTTAACACCTTTTGAAAAAGATATCATGAAAAAAATTCTAGTAACAGGCGGATGTGGTTATATAGGCTCACATACCATTGCAGACCTGGTTCAGAATGATTTTGACGTCATTTCAGTTGACAATAATTCCCGGTCCAGTTCAAGACTGCTGGAAGGCGTTGAAAAGATCACAGGAAAGAAGGTAAAAAATTACAAAGTAGATCTCTGCAATTTTGATGACACCCATGCCATCTTTGCAGAAAACGACGACATAGTAGGGGTGATCCATTTTGCTGCTTATAAAGCGGTTGGTGAATCAGTGATGAAGCCATTGAGCTACTATGAGAACAACATGTATTCCCTGATCAATCTGCTCAGGTGTATCGAGGAATATAAAATACCTTATTTTGTTTTTTCATCATCCTGCACTGTGTACGGAAATCCTGATCAAATTCCCGTTACCGAAGAATCACCAGAGAAGCCAGCAGAATCACCTTATGGCGCTACAAAACAAATGGGCGAACGTGTGATTAAGGATTTTGCCAGAGTTTCTGCAACCCGTTCAGTACTGCTCCGATATTTTAACCCGGCGGGTGCCCATCCAACTAACCTGATTGGTGAATACAATATCGACAAGCCGCAGAACCTGACACCTGTTATCACACAAACTGCCATTGGAAAAATTCCCCAAATGCAAGTGTTTGGGAACGACTATCCCACCCGAGACGGAACTTGCGTTCGTGATTTCATACATATTTGCGATCTGGCCCACGCTCATACATTGGCCCTTCAATTCCTGATGGCCAATAAAGCCGAAACAAATTGCGAAGTTTTCAACCTGGGCACAGGCGATGGTATTTCGGTACTCGAAGCCATTAAAGCTTTTGAAAAAGTATCCGGGGTCAAATTGAACTACGTGATCGGTCCCAGAAGACCTGGAGATGTAGTGGCTATCTATGCCAATAAAGACAAAGCGGAGAAAGTGCTGGGCTGGGTTCCAGAATATTCATTGGAAGATATCATGCGTTCTGCATGGCAATGGGAACAGAAACTGAAAACCGACGAACAATTCTACACCGGAAGGAATTTCCAGCTTAATTAAGGCCTGCCTCTGAGATTATTCCTTAGTTTTGCGGCCATGTTAAAAGATATCCAGGTACAAGGCCAGAAAGATACCCGCAGCGGTTTTGGCGACGGCATTTTCGAGCTCGGTCAGGAAAATCCAAATGTTGTTGCACTTACTGCAGATCTTGCGGGCTCGTTAAAACTCAATGCTTTCATAAAAGCTTTTCCTGAGCGATTTATCCAGGTTGGTATTGCTGAAGCCAATATGATGAGTATTGCAGCTGGTCTTACGATCGGTGGCAAGATTCCATTCACTACTACGTTTGCAAATTTTTCTACCGGACGCGTGTACGATCAGATTCGCCAGTCCATTGCTTATTCTGGCAAGAACGTGAAGATCTGCGCGTCACACGCTGGCCTCACACTTGGAGAAGACGGAGCCACACACCAGATACTTGAAGATATTGGAATGATGAAAATGCTTCCGGGTATGACCGTTATTGTTCCTTGTGATTATAACCAGACCAAGGCTGCAACCAAAGCTATCGCCTCTTATCAAGGTCCGGTCTACCTTCGGTTTGGCCGGCCCGTATGGCCAATTTTCACCAACCCGGAAGAGGCTTTTGTCATAGGGAAAGCCCAACAATTTTCTGAAGGTTCCGATGTAAGTATTTTTGCATGCGGACATATGGTATGGAAAGCCATCGAGGCCGGGATTGTACTGCAGGAACAGGGTTTAACGGTTGACCTTTTTAATATTCATACCATCAAGCCTTTCGATACTGAAGCAGTGGTCAGGTCCCTGCAAAAAACCAGGTGTGCTGTTACGGTAGAAGAGCACAATGTGATCGGCGGACTGGGCGACAGTGTAGCACAGGCAGCTGCTAAACATTGCCCCGTTCCTATTGAAATGATAGGTACCAATGATACATTCGGAGAAAGCGGAAAACCGCTTGAACTGCTTAAAAAGTATGGCCTCGATACACCCGACATCTTAGCGGCAGTGGAAAAGGTGAGGCAGCGAAAGTAGCCTTTACCGTATCTTAGCCTAATGGCGTCCTTTCAAGAAGACAAAGAACTCCTTTCAATATTTCGTGACCCTTTAACGAAAGAAAAAGGCTATACCTTGCTTGTCAGGAAGTACCAGGAAAAACTCTATTGGCATATCCGGCGGCTGGTTATTGACCATGATCATGCCAATGATGTGATGCAAAATGTTTTTATCAAAGTCTGGAAAGGACTTGACAATTTCCGGGAAGACTCCCGTTTTTATACCTGGTTGTACCGCATCGCTACCAACGAATCACTCAGCTTCCTTGAGCAGGAAAAGAGGAAGGCCTCCGTTTCCTTTGAAGATGTTTCCCTGGCCCTTTCGGAAAAACTGGCGGCCGACAAAGATTTTGACGCCTCCAAACTGGAGTGGAAACTTCAGGTAGCCATCCAAAAACTACCGGAGAAGCAGAAAATCGTGTTTAGCTTAAGGTACTACGACGAAATGAGCTATGAAGAGATGAGCCGTGTACTGGAGACTTCGGAAGGAGCCCTCAAGGCCAGCTACCACCATGCTGTAAAGAAAATTGAAGATTATATCCTGAACAGTTAAACCCTGGAACCCAAAACTCGTCTAATCAATAACCATGTTGGATAGAATTCACATAATAAATGAGCTTAACACCCTAAGTCCGGTAGTTGCAAAACTGCCATTTTCGCCCGTTTTTACCGTACCTGAAGGCTATTTTACCCAATTTCCGGAGAAATTGATGCAAAAAATCAAAAAACAAGGCGATTCGGAAGTCGTGTCCGAACTGGAGGAAATTTCTCCACTTCTGGCATCGCTGCAACGGAAAACACCGTTTTCTGTTCCCGACGGCTATTTTTCAGATTTCTCTTCTACCCTCTATCCTGAGTCAGAAATTCAAACCGCCCCTGTCATTTCAATGGTGAGGGCTAAAAGGATGAAAATATTCTATGCAGCTGCGGCAATCGCGGCTATCGTAGGTCTTTCCTCCTTGTTCTTTGCCATGAATGATCATAAGCCGACCATTCAGGATCAAGTCAATGTAGTAGCTGAGCTTCCTAAACTGGACGTTTCCGAGATGAATCTTTATCTCCAAAGCAGCCCGGAGTTTGTGCAAGCTGAACCACTTTCGTTGGCCGGACTGGAAGACATCGATTTTGAGGGTGTAATCAATGACCTGAATGATGAAGAGTTAAAACAATTTGTCAACGAGAATCCGTCTCTGCATATCGAAAACATGAATTAGACCCATATGAAAAAGATCATCATATTTATTTTACTTATCGTTCCTTTTGGGGCTTTTGCCCAACCAGGATCGGGCATGGCCGGCCGGGAGGGAAGGCTCCAGAGCCTCGAAATCGCGTACCTAACGAGGGAACTCAGCCTCACTCCGGCAGAAGCTGAAAAGTTTTGGCCTATCTATAATAAGTATGGAGAAGAAATGCGCTCAGCCATAAGGAATCGGGAAGGCGGCGACGTCATTGAACGCCAGCAGCAAATGCTTGATATCCGAAAGAAATATAAGCCAGATTTTAACCGCATACTGTCTCCTGAACGCACTAACCGCCTGTTCGAGGCAGAGTCCAAATTTAGGGACATGGTGAAGCGAGAGCTCCAACAGAGGCGGGAATTGTCAGAGAAGCGTCAAAAAAAGGATAACTGAGTTCAAATCGAGCTTTCTGCTACACAAAAAACATAAACGTACGTGTATGTTATTTAAAAATCTGTACTTTTAACTTGGTGTTTTTCATAGGTTAGCAACGGCTGGCTCTTTCTAGGGCTAGCCTTTTTTATTCCCACGAAAATATCTCCGTCAGCTTTTTCACATCTTTTTCTTCGTCTATCAGGGTGATCACTTTTAACCGCAGTTCTTCCCGAACATAAGTGACTGCTTTATCTGCTTCAATTCCCTTACCAACAATAACACAGGTTAAACGAATTCCAGGATGATCACAAACCAAGTCCTTCGTAAAATTATTTAATTCGAATAAGCCGTCTGTAATCAGCAATACGTGGTTATCACGTGAAAGATACTCCCCCGGTTGATTATTTTTCAGCCGCTTCTTTTCCGCCCGTTTTGATTTCGCATTATTATTCTTTTGCGAAGTTTTAATAAGGTCGTAGGCTTCAAAAATGCCGCCGTTAATATTTGTAGCGGAGGCAGTGGATCGAATTTTGGATATCAGCTTAAGCAAAGAATCAGGTCCATGATAAGCAGGGACATTGTACACTACATTCACGAGGTCACCGAAGGTCATTAAAGCGACCATATCCTCTTTACCAAGTAACTTTAATAATTCAGCACTTGAATTCTTCAACAGTTTCATTTTGTTTTCTCTGGCCATACTGTTGCTAACGTCGAGCAGGAATACGATCTGCGAATTTCTTTTTCTGACAGCGGTATCTGCAGTCGATTGTGCAGCTGAGTCTGTAGACAACAGGTTGAAGAAGGGTAGTAAGAATATTAGGCAAAGGTATTTCAATCGGTCGGGGTGTGTTTTAAGAATGGTGTTTTGATATCGTGGTAAAAAAGAAATGTCCAGCCATTTCCCTCTTGCCACCATTTCTGCCTGAGCTGCATCGCTTTTTTACCATCATGATCATACTTGGCTATAAAACGGCTTTTCATCTGATGTAATTGTGGAGCTTCATCTCCCCCGAAGAAAATAACTTCATCATGCTCCCTGATCCAAAATACCTGGTGAAAAGGACTATGCCCTCCGCTCAACGCATAACTTATATGATCATCAATGTTTCCATCGCCCTCAAGCAGAACAAGTTTTTCCATATTCCTAAATACTTCAAGCTCCTGGGGCTGAAACGAAGGGGCACCTTTTTCTAAGGCATATTCCAGTTCCTGGCGCTGGACATAGTAAGTGGCGTTGGGAAAACTGACCTGAAATTGCTGCAGGATCTTATTTTCCAAACCTGCCCCACCAGCGTGGTCTTTATGCAAATGACTCATCAGTACCTTGGTTACATCAAGGGGATTGATGTCATGATCTAAGAGGTTTTGATGGATCTGAAGGTTACCATCCTGGTTATGAAAACCAAGGCCGGTGTCCAACAGAATGATATCTGAAGAAGTGATCAACAGAAACGGCTGGATCTCCACGAGCAAACTACCTGCCGGCCGGTTGGTCATGGTATGCCTTCCGGAATCAAATGGAACAAATCTTTTTGTCTGATCGATGGTGAAGGTTCCTTCTGAGAGGGGGATTATTCTCATATAGCAAAGGTACAACCAGCCAACTGCAATCCACTACCGCGATTTATCTGAGAACCATTTGCCTGTCTGCGTCCAGTCTGATCAAAATAAAGATCAATACGGTGAACGTAATCAACGCTGTACCTCCATAACTTAAAAGCGGGAGCGGAATACCGATCACCGGAACAAGCCCCACGGTCATTCCAATATTAATGGCCACGTGAAAAAATAATACGGCCGCCACCCCGTACGCATATGCCCGGCTAAATGTACTTCGTTGTCGTTCTGCTACGATAATGATCCGAAATAGCAATATCAGATATAGTGCCAGCAGCACAGTACTCCCGGCAAAGCCGAAACCCTCCCCTATGGTACAGAAAATAAAGTCCGTTCGCTGCTCGGGAACAAAATCGTAGCGGGTCTGTGTTCCTTTTAAAAGGCCCTTGCCTAAAAACCCGCCGGAACCAATAGCAATCTTACTTTGCTTGACGTTATAAGAGCTTGCTTTCTTCTTATCCTCTATCTTCTTTATATCTTCTTCAGACATGGTCTCCGGATCGACTGGAAAATCACGGCCAACCGTTGCATAAATCCTTTGTACCTGGTAAGGCTTTAGCACGTTATTGAAAAAGAAAGGAACGGCAAATCTTTGTATCCCCACACATATAAACCAAATCGCTGCTATGCCGATCAATAGGGACCTGTCACGCCGAACCTGTCTTCGCATTACATAAATGGCAATGACAGCAATAACAGTGAGCATAATAGCCAGCATATTTGGCTCCAGAAGCAAGGTCGCGATCACTAACACGGCCAGTGAAAAACCAACGATCAGCACAATGCTTGGCAACCCTTCACGGTACATCACCAGGAAGAATGAAAAATACACCAGGGCCAGTCCTGTTTCACTTTGTAAAATGGTGATGATAGCCGGCACAACAACAATGGCCGTGGCCACCAGCTGTGACCGGAGTTTAGTGAAGTCAGTATCTATCCTGGATAGATATTTGGCAAGTGCGAGGTTCACAAATATCTTACAGAGCTCCGCGGGTTGAAGCTGAAAACTGGCAAAACGAATGATTGATTTTGTCCCCTTCACTTCTGTATGGAAAGGGAACACAAGGATCAACAACAGGATACCAAAAAAATAAAAAAGATTCGCGGTTGCAGTGAAGAATTTACTGTCCGTCAGTAAAATAAAAATACCGAGCACGAGACTGATCAATAAATAGATGGCCTGCCTGCTGTAATCAGTGCGCATTGAGAAGAAGCCCTGGATAAGGTCTTCATTTCTGTAGGTGGCAGCGAATATACTTATCACACCGATCATGGCCAGCGTCAGGTACAATAGCACCATGATCCAGTCGATCCCCTTTGATATTTCGGAATTACTTCTCACTGATCAGATTTAATTGATTACCATCCATATCTTCTTTTCTGATCATGGCTTCAGCTTTTGTACTATCAGGCAATTTCTTTTTAGGCACAGAATCTTTTGGTTTGTTCCGCTCAATATTCAGATCCAGCTTTGGTCTGTCGGGCGAAGCTGGAAGTGCATTGTGCAGCACTGAACTATCCCCCATTTCAAGAGCAAGCCTCACCCTCCTGATAGAATCAAGGCGCATTCTTTTTCTTTTCACTACGTCCAGTATGATCTCCTTTTCTGCAATACGTGCTGAATCAAGTTTGCTTTTCGCAGATAAGGTATCGTTCAGGTATTTTTCAATCATCATCCGGGCAATAGGACCAGCCCAGGTGGCACCGAAACCGGCATTCTCAACGATGACTGCGATAGCGATCTTTGGATTCTCGCGAGGTGCAAAGCAAACAAACCAGGAATGGTCTTCCAATTTTTCCCGCTTTCCATTGATCACGCCATAATTCTCCGCAGTTCCGGTTTTACCGGCCACAGAGATACCTTCTATGCGCGCGACACGACCGGTTCCGTTTTCAATGACATCCTGCATACCCAATTGCACTATTTCATAAATGCTATCCGGAATGCTGGTTACGGCATGCTTGATTTTGTAGGGTGCAAGTATAGTATCTCCTTCGCCATTACCGTCTATCTTCTCCACAAAATGCGGCGTATAATAATACCCCTTATTTGCGATGATAGACATCATATTAGCCATTTGTAATGGCGTGGCCTGCATTTCGCCCTGGCCAATTCCAAGGAACACGTTGGTACATGAATTCCATGAATTATTATAGAGCCTATTGTAAAAACTGGTATCTACGATCAGCCCATCATCTTCACTTGGAATGTCGATCCCCAGCCTGACTCCGAGCCCGAATGAATTCATGTATTTCTTCCAGTGTGCGTAGCCTTCATCCACATTCTTATAGGCCCTGTTGTCCACTGCCAGCCTGTAGATATTTGAGAAATAGGAATTGCAGGAATGGGCTATGGCAAGCCGGAGATTAGCCGCATGGCCGGACCATTTCTCTGTGCATTTGATAGGTCGGCGGCAGCCGTAATAAGTGCCGTTGCAACCTATACCATACCTGGGGGTGATAACCCCTTCATCCAGCGCAATAAGAGCCTGTGTAGGTTTTATGGTAGAACCTGGTGGATACTGTCCTTTTATAGCCCTATTGTACAGTGGCTTTGCAGTATCACTCAGCAGCCATGAGAAATTTCTTTTACGTTCAGACCCCGTAAGCAAGTTGGGATCATAGGTGGGTCCACTGGCCATCGCGAT
>JANMHK010000031.1:0-2036 GCA_031375135.1 Sphingobacteriales bacterium
TGACGAACTCAGCATAGCGCGGGAAAATAGTATGGATCTTACCGGGCCAGGAGGCCTCTTTGTGCGGCCAGCTGAGCCAGGTAGCGCGATGGGGCGCAAACTCTGCAGGGAAATGATAACCTAGGGCCCGCGGCGTACTCATGCTCATGTAAACAGGATTAGCCCGCAAAATACAACATGATCGTTATACTGACGCTGTTGCCCTGGCATCCAGCTTCATGGGCTGTTTCTTCCAATAGGTCAGCGATCTCCATAACCACTCGAAAGGCCCGAATTTGAAATACCTGAGCCAGATGGACGAGAAGATCAGTTGGAAGATCCAGATGGCAAATACCACATAATAGACCTGGTGATAAGCAAGCCTATTAAAATATCCGAAGCCATATCCGAAGAAGATGAAAGAACAGAATATGCTTTGCATTAAATAATTGGTGAATGCCATTTGACCAACATTGGTAAGTGCTTTCATCAGCCAGTTGAGCAGTCCTGAACGGTACACGAGCATCAGCAGACTGGCGTGGCCGATAGATAGCATCACGCGCTTTACATCATACAAATTCTGGTGGGTGAAGCTGTACGAATCAACATAGTGGCTAACATCTCCCAGTAACCATTCGAGGCCTTTAAAATAATAATATCCGGCCGGGATTCCGATCCCATAACCCATGAGCAGCAACAAGACGTAAACAGAGCTGCTGAATTGATTGGAAAAAAAACCGAGTTTAAACAACGCCATGCCCAACAACATCATGCAAAGGAAATCCCAAACCCCGTGGTACATGGCCCAAGTCTCCCCATTGCTGTTATTATCAAAATGCTGGTTAAATACCTGCGTATAATTTCCCCTGATCTCTGCCACTTCGCGTTTTGCTACGACAGAGTCTGATTTAAAATTTCTTTCAACACCCGGCCATGCAGCCAGGGCCTCAGATTGTTTTTCAGTGAGTTTACGTTTTTCTTTTTCAGATTTTTTCGCTTCCAGATAGTTAGAACGCTGGGTACGCAAGTCGTTATAATTTGATGTGCCTTTGTATACGCCTATTCCAATACAAACCAGACTCAAAAAAATCAATAGCCCCGGTTTACTATTCCTGAACACATATAATAACATGCCGCTCAGGCCATAGAAATACAGGATATCACCCGTCCATTGCAAGATCCAGGCGTTGAACAATCCAAACACCACAAGCCAGAGCAACCGCCGGTAATAGTATTCTGCCACAGAAGGTCCATCGGGTTGGTCAGATTTATTCATGGCAAACAACACCATTCCTGCCCCAAACAGCATGGAGAACAAGCCCCTCATGGTGCCCTCGAAAAAACTCATGATGATCAATATCGTATTATAATCTGCGGAGTCGTGCGGTGCCAGGATGGCTGCAAACAGTTTAGAATTATGGGAACTGAAACCCATTATATTCATTAGGAGTATGCCCAATAGTGCAAAGCCCCGGACCATATCGACGGTTGGGATCCGGTCTTTCTTTTCAACCGGGTGGGGTTTGGTATCCATTACGGCTGCAGGTATTTGTTCAACATTCATGGAATAGAAGTTTTACTAATACATTTTTTGTTTCTTCCAATAGGTCAGCGACCGCCAGGTCCATTCGAAGGGTCCGAATCTGAAATATTTCAACCAGATCGATGAGAAGATCAATTGAAAGATCCATACGCCAAATACCACATAATAGATCTGATGAAACTGAAGTTTATTGTAATAACCCAGTCCATACCCATAAAAAAATAATGTACAAATAATCGACTGCATGAGGTAATTGGAAAAGGCCATCTGACCCACATTCGCCAGGGCTGCCATGAGCCAGGGAACCATTCGGCTGCGGAAAATCAAGATCAACAAACTGGCATGTCCAACAGATAAAAACAACCGCCTTAAATCCTGCAATGCGCTTCCCGGAACACTATAATGATCCAGATAGGTACCCAAGTCCATTTGAAGTGCCAGGTCAGCCTTGAATTGCAACCATCCGATGGGTATTCCAACACCATAGGCCAGCAACAGGATCAGTAGATAGGTA
>JANMHK010000041.1:0-6732 GCA_031375135.1 Sphingobacteriales bacterium
TCTATAAATCGCTTCATTCTGAAAAATGAAACTGAAATAGCGTCGGATTATCTCACCAGATTTTCAAGATTGATCAGGATGGTGCTGATCAACTCCCGTAAGCCACTGATATCGTTGGAAGACGAATTGGAAATGCTGAGGCTTTACCTCGATCTTGAAAGGATGCGGTTTCGTGATGGATTTGATTACCATATCAGTTTTAAGAACACCATCGACGTCGGTGACGTGCTTATCCCGCCCATGATCTTCCAGCCATTTTGTGAAAATGCGATATGGCATGGATTAATGCAAAAAGATGGAGCGGGTAGGTTGGAGATCAGTTTGAATATGGATGATAATGCTTTACATTGTTCCATCACCGACAACGGAATTGGAAGAGAAAAGGCAGGAAAAATGAAAAGCAAATCCGTGGAGAAAGATAAATCGCTTGGCCTAAAGATCACTGCAGACCGGTTGGACCTGTTCAACAGGAATGAAGGTATGCAGACTTCTTATAACATAGAAGATCTTTATGACGATAATGGCAATGCTCGTGGTACAAGGGTAAACCTGAAGATCAGGTATGAACAATCTGTCAATAGCAATAGTTAACCAGTGAGTATCAGGGCCATCATAATAGACGATGAATCTTACACCAGCGATGCCCTGGCTTTGCAACTGGAAAAATATTGCCAGGGGGTAATACTTGAAGGGATATTCCGAAACGGGTTGGAAGGATTAGGGGCCATTAAAAAGATCAAGCCAGATCTGGTTTTCCTCGATGTGGAAATGCCTAAAATGAACGGCTTCGAAATGTTGGAAGAGTTGGAGGAGGTCAACTTTGAGCTCATTTTTACCACCAGTTATGATCAGTACGCTTTAAAGGCGATACGGTTCAGCGCAATTGATTACCTCTTAAAGCCCGTTGATCGGGAAGAATTGCAGAAAGCTGTTCAGAAGGTGATCAAACGCGCAAGCAGACCTATGGCTCAGCAGATGGAGATCCTGATGCAAAAGTTGAAAACACCATCGAAGGCGATCAGCAAACTCGCAATGCCAACCATGGAAGGTTTACAGATGGTGCACATCGATTCCATCATCAGTTGTGAGTCAGACAGCAACTATACCATTCTCAGGTTAAAAGATAATCACCGGCTTATCGTTTCCCGTACGCTCAAAGATGTGGAAGAAATGCTGGAAGACCATTCCTTTGCCCGTGTGCACCATTCTTATATGGTCAACCTGAATGAGGTGGAGAAATACGTAAAGGGTGAAGGCGGGTACCTGTTGATGAGTGACGGAACCACTGTCGATGTTTCCCGAAGCAAGAAAGAAATGCTACTCCGGAAGCTGATTCCGGGTAAAGAGTAATGCTGCAATTTACGCTCCACTGACCCTGGCGAAATCTGTATTCAGCGAATTCGGATCTCAGCTTGACCATCCCGTCGCGTCATTTCCCTTCAAACCCCGTTCGTTCCCAAACCAGGGTCCCCCATTCGTCAGCCATAGCCTTCATTCACGTACTCGTGCTTTGAGCTGGCAACCGCGTCAGGTAGTTTAGCTATCCCCGAAGCCGTTTCTTCTTCGTATATTATCATAACCTCAAACCGGTTTCAGGACATAGCCATGAAAAAATGTTTACTGGTACATGCCATCGTCCTATTATCTTCTTTTATTGCGCAGTCGCAAACTATGAATGAGCAGTACGGTCGGTATCGTAAAACGATGGACAGCATGCTATTGTTATTGCCGGCAACAAAAGGAATAGCCCGTGTAGATCACCTGAATGCCATATGTGCAAAA
Source organism: Sphingobacteriales bacterium (assembly GCA_031375135.1). Taxonomy (GTDB): domain Bacteria; phylum Bacteroidota; class Bacteroidia; order Chitinophagales; family Chitinophagaceae; genus Pollutibacter. The sequence continues at coordinate 1,783 of JANMHK010000041.1, forward strand.
GCTGTGTTTTTTAATGGGCAGTATAACGATCCACTTTTCAAATCCAGCAGTGATACATTGTATAAATATTCCACCATGGCCTATAAGGAGGCAAAGGTAATTGACTATAAAAATGGAATGGCCATTTCGCTCTTGCATATCAACGGCAGCTATGCTGCGAGAGGGGCAAAGGATTCAATAGCCCGAAAGGCATACAAGGACTCGATATTGTACAAAAATACCATTGCTGCAATGGCTCTGGCTGAGCAAACCGGGAACGATTCCCTTTTGGGAGAGATATATGGTGAATTAACGCGGTACGGGAGCAAGGCAGAAAAAATCGAAAATTTTAGAAAATCTGCTACTCATTTTAAGAAGATAAATAATAAGAAGAAGGAGTTGGAAGCCTATACCAATATTGTATGGGTATACGGTATTACTGAGGATGTGGAGGCCATAGAGTATGCGGATAAATGTTATCGGCTGGCAAAGGAAGTAAAGCCCTCCAATGAGTGGGAACATGAATTGGTCACTTTTTCATACATCAATCTTGCGGCTTTGTACAAAACTGCCGGTGATTATGAAACTGCCTTAGACTATCACAAGCAGGGCAATGCTTATGGCAAAGCGCATTCGTCTATGAATGAGGTGTTGGGCATTTCAGACCTGTTTTATGAAATGGGCGCATACGATTCTGCCGCCTATTACTGGGACGCCTGGAACAAAGACTATCCCACCTATTATTTTTCTTACGCCGCCAGGGGAAATACTTTGAGGGGTAAGATATATCTCAAGCAGGAAAAATATGACCAGGCCCTGAAGATGTTTAATGCCAGCCTCGATGCGTATAAGAAAAACGGGAAAGTGGATACTGCATTATCCTGGGGTGTGGTTGGGCCGTATTTGTACATGGGTGAAGTGTATGCCAAAAAGAAAGATTTTTCAGCTGCCTGGACCTATGCCATTGAAGGCATGTACTTTGCCAAAAGGGCGAATGATTTTAAGAGTCAGGTGATGGGCTACGAACTGCTCTCGAGGCTGTATCACAAATTGGGAAAGAATGACAGCGCTTATCTCAGCCTTAGAAATCATGTGGCTCTGAAGGATTCTTTGCAGAACAAGCAATTCACATGGCGACTGAATAATTTGAAACGAGCGGCGGAAAGCACAAAGAAAGAAGCCAGTATCGGTTTGCTGATGAAAGACAACCAGATAAAAGAAGAGCAGCTGAAACAAAAGGCAACGTTCGTGAAATTTCTGATAGCTGTTTTGATAGCATTGGTATTCGCTGCCTCTTATGTGTTCAGAACGCTTTCCCTGCGGCGGAGGAATGATCAATTGAAGCAGGAACAGGAGGTACAGGCACTTACCATCCGGCAGTTCGAAGCCGAACGTGTTCAACACGGCTTGAGGGCACATGCCGCTGAATTGGAAATGCAGGCCCTTCGGGCACAGATGAATCCCCATTTCATATTTAATTGCTTGAGTTCAATCAATCGGTTTATATTAAAAAATGAAAGTAAAACTGCCTCCAATTACCTGACAAGGTTTTCCCGTTTGATCAGGATGGTGCTCATCAATTCTGAAAAGCCCCTGATTACGCTGGAGGACGAATTGCAGATGCTCAGGCTTTACCTGGAAATGGAAAGATTGAGATTCAAAGATAATTTCGATTTCAGCATCACATTTCTAAATGAGATCGATGACGATAATGTATTCATACCGCCGTTGTTGATCCAGCCTTTTTGTGAAAACGCCATCTGGCACGGCCTGATGCAGAAAGATGGGCATGGTATGCTGGAGATCAATTTCAGGCTGGAAAACGCCATTTTGTATTGTACCATTAAGGATAATGGAGTAGGAAGGGAGAAAGCTGAAGCGTATAAAAGTAAATCAGCCGAAAAGGGAAAGTCGATGGGTTTGCATATCACATCAGAACGGCTTGCGCTCCTCAACAATGAAAAAGGCTCAAATACGTCTTACGTGATGGAAGACCTCTATGATGAGGGCGGAAGGGCTTCCGGTACTTGTGTTCATCTAAAAATCAACTACAGGGAATCCATTTCGGAAACAATACTATGATAAGGGCGCTAATTATAGATGATGAGGAATACTGTTATGAGGCACTGGAAACACTGCTGCAGACCTGTTGTCCGGAAGTGGAAGTTTTAGGGCACTATAGCAACGGTGTTGACGGGATGGCCGCAATTATCCAAAAACAGCCGGATCTCGTATTTCTGGATGTGGAGATGCCGAAAATGAATGGCTTTGATATGCTTGCCGGTCTGCCCGCTGTTAATTTCGAAATCATTTTCACTACCAGCTACGATAAGTATGCATTGAAGGCAATCAGGTTCAGCGCAATAGATTACCTCCTTAAGCCTATAGATGAAGATGAGTTGAAAAAGGCTGTGGATAAGGTAATCAGGCGTTCTGGAAGCCTTATTACACAACAGCTCGAGGTCCTGATGCAGAAGGTCCGCCACCCTTCGCTGCCGATGAAAAAGATCGCCCTGCCCACGATGGAGGGCTTGCAGATGATCATGATTGATCAAATTGTGTATTGTGAGTCGGACAGCAACTATACCATTTTGTATTTGAAAGAGCGGCGGAAGATCATCGTTTCATCTACTTTAAAAGATATAGAGGAACTCCTCAGTGAATATTCTTTTGTAAGGGTACACCGTTGCTATCTCATTAACCTTAATGAGGTCGATAAATATGTGCGTGGTGAAGGAGGCTTTCTGGTCATGGCGGATGGAAGCTCTGTCGATGTTTCGAGAAGCAGAAAGGAAGAGCTGCTCAAAAAGCTCCTGCCAGGGAGAGTGTGACCAAAAATTGATACTTCAGAGAAGGTCGCTTGGAAGAAGTGGGCAAAAGGTTTACATTAGAAGTGTAAACAAAATACTATTGCCATGACTACCCGTCGATCCTTCTTGCAGACATTCACTGCCCCATTACTGGCCGTTCCTTTTATATCCGGAAGTCCATTCTCCCTGCCTGTAGAAAATCAGGGGCCTGTTCTGCGCGTGGCTATCATGGGTCTCGGCGGCTACGGAACAAGAGTGGCAGAGGCGATGCGGGACAGCAAACGCGCGAAGCTAGTGGGTGCTATCAGCGGAACGCCTTCCAAGCTCAAAGACTGGCAATCAAAATATGGAATCCCCGAAAAGAATTGCTACAACTACCAGAATTTCGACGAGGTTAAGAACAATCCTGATATAGATGCGGTTTACGTGATCACGCCCAATGCCCTGCATAAAGATCAGGTGATTCGCGTGGCAAAGGCCGGCAAACACGTGATCTGCGAGAAGCCGATGGCCGTAAATGCAAAAGACGCCCAGGTTATGGTAGATGCTTGCGCCAATGCAAACGTTAAGCTGCTGATCGGATACCGCATGCACTTTGAACCCAAAACACTGGAGATCATCCGCATGCGAAACGCAGGAGAGTTGGGTAAGATCATGTTCTTCCAGGGACTGACTGGTTTTAAGATCGGCGACCCTACGCAGTGGCGGTTGAATAAGGAACTGGCAGGTGGCGGATCGATGATGGACATTGGTATTTATTCGGTTAATGGTGCCCGTTATATGGTGGGTGAAGAGCCTATTTGGGTGACCGCCCAGGAAGTAAAAACGGATCCCGTAAAATTTAAGGAAGGCGTAGACGAAACCATCACCTATCAAATGGGCTTCCCATCAGGCGCGGTGGCTTCCTGTCTTTCTACTTATAACATGAATAACCTTGACCGGTTTTTCCTCAACGGTTCCAAGGGTTTTGCAGAGCTACAGCCCTCAACGGGCTACGGCCCAATAAAAGGCCGTACGAATTTGGGTGAATTGACACATCCTCATGTTACGCACCAGACTGTGCAGATGGATGAAATGGCAGCGATCATTTTCGATGGCAAAAAACCCATTGTGCCCGTTGATGGGGCTGAGGGCGTGAAAGACATGAAGGTCATTGACGCTATCTTCCAGGCGGTAAAAACGGGAAAGAAAGTGATGCTTAAGATTTGACATCACCGGCGCGGAACTGCTCACCGCTTTTATGTAAATCAATAGACTCATCATACGAATGAAAAAATATATTTTGCTATGTTTTATGTTGCCTGCTATGGCCCAGGGCCAAACAATGGCAACGCCCGACGAACTCATCAAACAAGTAGAAAATTCCCTCACGCCTTCTGTGATCTATGGAGATTCACTGTCAAACGGAAATATCCTCCAGCGCATGGCTGAACTTAAAGTGAAAGGAGTCAGTATCGCTGTGATCAGGAACTACAAAATTGATTGGGCAAAGGCCTATGGTTGGGCTGACTCTGTGGAAGGGAGGGAAGCAACCACAAACACGAGGTTCCAGGCCGCTTCGATTAGTAAGTCGTTAAACAGCTTAGGCTTGCTGCGTCTGGTGCAGGATAAAAAAATCGACCCCGAAGCAGATATCAACAACTACCTGCGCACCTGGAAGTTTCCGTATGACACAGCGGCGCACGACAAAAAGATCAATGTCTATCAGTTGCTAAGTCATACTGCTGGACTTGATATACACGGGTTCCCTGGCTACAACAGGTCCGCATCGATCCCCAATGTGTATCAGGTTTTAAAAGGTGAAAAACCTGCAAATACGAAAAAGGTGAGATCGCTTTTCGAGCCCGGGCTCAAGTTTAAATATTCTGGTGGTGGTACAACACTCACCCAGTTGTTGATCACCGATGTAGCCCTGATGAGGTATGCCGACTACATGCAACTCGAAGTGTTATCACCACTGGGGATGACCAACAGTTCTTACAACCAACCCCCTGCTGATACCACGGTACTCGCTTCCGGTCATGAGCGAGATGGCAGCAGGATAGATGGGAAATTCCATATCTACCCGGAGCAGGCTGCCGCCGGACTGTGGACCACCCCAACGGATCTGGCCAAGTACATCATTGAGTGCCAGAAAGCACTGGCGGGAAAATCAAGAAAA
>JANMHK010000045.1:0-3991 GCA_031375135.1 Sphingobacteriales bacterium
CACGATTCCTGTGCCGCCCTCCGGGAATGTAAATTGAAGAAAGAACCCCGGATATTATTGGAGAAAGTGGCAGGCCTCGAACTGCGGGAAATGGAAGACGTTGAAACCTGCTGTGGATTCGGCGGAACTTTTGCCGTTAAGTTTGATACCATATCTGCAGCCATGGCGGATCAGAAGCTCACCCATGCGCAGGCTACAGAAGCAGAATACATCATCTCCACCGATGTTAGTTGCCTGATGCATATCGGTTCTTATGGAGAGAAAAATGGCTCATCCATGAAAACAATGCACCTGGCTGATGTGTTGGTGCAGGGGTGGTAAGTGATTAGGAGAGAGGAGAGAGGATACAGGAGAGAGGAGAGAGGATACAGGGGAGAGGATAGAGGAGTGAGGAGAGAGGAGAGAATTTATACTGTATCCTATTTCCTCTATCCTTTATCCTCTATCCTCTATCCTATTTCCTATTTCCTTCATCCTTTATCCTAAAAAATAAACAATGCAATATTGGCTCATCAAATCCGAACCTTTCAAATACAGCTGGGATCAGTTGGTGTCAGACAAGCATACCTTCTGGGATGGCGTGCGTAATTATGCGGCAAGGAACAATCTTCGTGCTATGAAAAAAGGGGATAAGGCCTTGTTTTACCACAGTAACGAAGGCCTGGAGATGGTAGGCATTGCGAAAGTTGTGAAAGAGTCTTACCAGGATCCTACCACCGATGAAGATGCATGGGTAGCAGTAGATTTTGCGCCGGTGAAAAAACTGAAAAAACCGGTCTCCCTGGCACAGGTGAAACTGGAAAAACGCCTGGCAAATATGGCACTGATCAGATTGGGAAGATTGTCCGTTCAACCCGTTACAGATGAAGAATGGGAGATCGTGATGGAAATGGCGGGTGAGAAGAAGTAGTTTGTAAAATAAGAACAAATGAAAAAACTGGTGGTACTTACAGGTGCAGGCATCAGTGCAGAAAGTGGCCTCCGAACTTTTCGCGACAGTGACGGTCTTTGGGAAGGCTACAACATCGAAGACGTTGCAACACCACAGGCATTCAACAGAGACCCTGCACTGGTGCTGGAGTTCTATAATTTTCGCCGGAAGAATGTAGCGGATGCGGAACCTAACGAGGCCCATCGGATCCTGGCATCCTTAGAGGAATTTTTTGACGTGCACATCATCACGCAGAACATTGATGACCTGCACGAACGGGCCGGCAGTTCAAACGTCTTACATCTTCACGGGGAGATTTTTAAAATGCATAGTGTACAAGATGAAACCCTGATCCGCGAGATCCGCGGGGATATACAACTGGGCGACAAAGCGCCTGATGGAGGACAATGGAGACCGCATATTGTTTGGTTCGGCGAAGCAGTACCCAAGATTGAACAGGCCGCAACCATCACATCATCTGCAGATATTTTTGCCGTAGTTGGAACTTCATTGGTAGTCTATCCCGCAGCAGGACTGATCCATCATGCCCCTCCGTCTATCCCATATTATGTGGTAGATAAACGAATCCCTGAAATGACTGGCATTAGAAATCTCACAGCCATCGAAAAACCAGCCACTACCGGTATGGAAGAATTAAAAGATCTCCTTATGAAGTTATTGTAAAAACGATGCCTTTTTTCTCCAGGTCACGCAACACGGGCTCATAAATATCAGGGTAGATGGGAATAAAAACACCTTTACGACTGATCCCACCCTGCAGGATATGCCTAACTGCCATGGCTAGTGGTAGTCCGACTGTTTTGGCCATGGCCGTATGCATTTGATCATGACCTTTCACAACCAGAGATGCATTTATCTTTTGCTCCGTGCCAGAACTTTCTTTCCCTTTATCATAAATAAAACTGAGTTCATGAAGCATCACGATCATATCCCGATCGTCTTCTTCAAGGGCCAGTTTTTTCTCCAGCACCATTTGAAGAATCTGGGCGGCAGAGCAAATTCCCCTGTTAATTTCAACAGGGTTATCTAAAGCCAGGAAATTGAATTGGGTTTGCAGCAGCGGATCCCAATGGCTGAAGTCCGTCAGATAAGGTTCAAAAAAGGTTTTGAAACTAAGGCCCGCCGTATCAATATTTTTTGTTTCTGAAGTAAGTCCCAGCTCTACGATTTTCTTCCAGCCCTGTGCAAAATCGGGATGCCGAAGGGTTGTTCTTACAAAATCATGAACATCATGAAGACCATATTTTTGAATATAGGGTATAGAATCGCGATTGGGATACCAGGCGTAATCTCCCAAACCGGGTCTATATACTTTTCGTGAAGGATCAAAGAGTTCCGTATAACTAACCGAACAATGCTCTCCCGCGGACAGATAGGCGGCGCCATCTTTTCCCGCCATGATAATATTTCCCGGATTCCAGCTGATCTTGTAATGCCATGGATTGTTGTCCGATTCTGGCGAGATCAGGCCACCACAATGCGATCTAAAGCTTTGAATGGATCCACCGTCTTTTTGTATTCGATCGATCATCTCCATCGCACTCATATGATCGATGCCCGGATCAAGTCCCATCTCTACCAGGAAAGAAAGTCCTGCTGCTTTCACATCTTCATTCAACGCAAGCAATTCGGGCGTGAGGTATGAAGCATTCAAAAAATGCTTTTTACGTGCCAGGCATATTTGGGCTACCTGCAAATGCATATGCGGGGGAAGCATCGAGATCACCAGGTCGGCCATGCCCACCAGTTTTTCCAACTGCAGATGATTACCCTGGTCGATACCATAAGCGGCCGATCTTTCAAAACCTGCGATCTTTTTTTCTGCAGCCGCCAGGTCAATGTCGGCAACATGTAAAAACCAGTTCTGTTCAAAAGCATCTTCCAACAAAGACTCGATCAAAATGGTGGCCGACTTACCCGCGCCGAGAACAAGGATATGGTGCATAGCTGTTCAAAGTGAACATGAAAATAAGGAGTAAGAAGTTTGGGCCGGAGAATATTTTACTTCGTGAGTTTCACGATCCGTGTTTCCAGCCTGATACCCCTGGGAGAATCCGGAGCAGCTAGGGTGACGATCGCCCCAGGATCTACATTTTCAAAGCGAAGGATCTCCGTCAGTATTTTCTTATTGGAAAGGATGTAGCGCAGTTCTATAACAGCCTCCGTTAGTTTTTCGGGAGAGCGGTTTTGGATGGTAAGCTTTATATTTTCAATGCCACCGAACATGCCCACTTTATAGGGGTTCAGTTTCAGGTCGACGAACTTGGTGAGCTCAGCAGTGACATCTGCGGACTGGTTGACCTCAGGCACCGTTCTATGAACCGATTCCCTTTTTTCATCGTTCGGAAGCGGTTCAGGAAGCGTTTTTAAGAACTCGTCTTTCGAGTTTGTCCACTCGGCTTTATTTGGGGCAGTGAAATTTGATCTGGGAACCCCTGTTTGTTTAGCAGCTGGAGGTCTCTCGAAATAGGTTTCATTCGACTGTGGCTGGGGAAACTGATTGACAACAGGTAATGAAGGAATCCGAGGTTCATTAGCTTGAGACAATTTTTCCTTAAGCCTGGTGATCTGCTCCGGCTCGGTAAGTATCATTGGTTTTGGCGGAGGCTGTTGGTTCACCGCCATGCCGATCAGAATTCCGACGATCAGTAATGAGAGGAGGGCTATGGCCACTCCGGAGTATTGAAGAATGATATTTTTTTGTTCAATCTGAGGTGGGAGTGAAGGAATGATTTGAGGTTCAGGGACAATTTTTTCATGCCTGGTTTCCCTGGAGTTTAGAATGAATTTAAGGGGCTGTATGGATTCTTTTTCAGCCGATTCTTTTTGAATCGATTCTTTTACAATCGATTCCTTTTCGGCCGATTCTTTTTCAGCCGATTCCTTTTCAAGCCTGGGAACTGAATGAATTTCTTTCGCCTTCGGTTTCCATTCCGGTGGAAAAGTCACCGCAACATATTTGTGTTCAGACCGGGAATGCTGTTGCTGAGGTTCATTGCTGACTGTTGTTCGCGCCCTGAACCTGTTTTCAAAAAGCTC
>JANMHK010000069.1:0-6522 GCA_031375135.1 Sphingobacteriales bacterium
CCAGGTTTTTCCTCCATTAAGGGTTTGATAAAGTCCGCGGTTATTGTTTTTTGACCATAAGTGACCTAACACGGCAACCATAACGATGTCAGGGTTTGTTGGATGGATGGCAATTTCAGCAACAGCCCAGGAATCTTCAAGCCCGATAGGTGTCCATGTTTTGCCAGCGTCGTTTGAACGATACATTCCTGTACCGGGCAAAGTGAAGTTTCTGGGTTTTTTCAAATTTTCACCTGTTCCGAGATAAATAATATTCGGATTAGATGGCGCGAGTTCCATATCACCAATACCCAAAGAAGCCTGTTCCTGGAAAATACAGTCCCAGTTGATACCATTATTTACTGTCTTCCACAACCCACCAGACCCAAAACCTACATACATTGTACCAGGGTGGGTGGCATCTATTTGCACAACATCTGCCCTTGCAGAATTTACCACCGGCCCCAATGAAACCCAGTTAAGTTTATACTTTGTATCCTTTTTCATGTCCTTGTAGGTCTGAAAAGAGGATGCTAAAGGAGAATGGATTTGTTGGGCATGAATACTAGTTTTCACGAAAAGTATTATTGCGCAGAATATGGTTGATCCTATCTTCATTTTTCTCAGTATTGAAAATTGATAAATAGCAACCTATAGCCCTCCCGTTATCTGTTTTGCAGCCTTTCGGATTAGTTTTGCAATTTTTCCTTTGTGTGAATCTGTATAACGACTTTCCGGCACAAAGACACTCAACGCAGCAATCACTGTTTTGTCTTTATAAACTGGAACAGAAAAACCAACGGTATGATAGATAGAAACCAGTTGTACAAATTCCTCCTTACGAATTTTGCTTAATTCATTTTCGAGACCAGCTCTTGTCTCGGCCCCTGGCCAAACTTTTTTAGAGGGCAAACCAACAGCTTTTAATAAAGAGTCTAAATCTTTACTGGTGAGATAGGCCATTAATAGCCTGCTGCTGGAAGCATTATAAACTTCGGCAACCTTTACTGTATTGACTTTCAGCACCTGATTGCATTCAACCTGGTGTAAAATTACTCTTTTATTATTCTGTATTATGGCTAACAGAGCTGTTTCATTTAAGGTTTGGGCTAATTCTTCAATCGATTCTTTTGCCGCAGTTAATAGATTTTCCTGGTAGAATGGGTTGCTGGTAAGTTGGAATGCTGCAATACCTAACCGGTAACCTCTCTTCCTACCCATTTGTTCCAGGTAATTTTTCTCTAGTAATGTTTTTACAATATTTGCTGTGGTGGAATGACTTAAGCCAACATGCCCGGCAATTTTATATAACTGAACAGGTTCCTTATTGTCCTGTGCCACAAACTCGAGAATATCTATTGCTCTATTGATTACCTGGATCATAATTTTTAAATGATAAGAAAATTAAAATCTAACTGTTATTCAATATTATGGAATTCCGCTTATTTATTTCCAAAAAGAAGTTTTTTTAAAAGCATGGTAAAAAAGGTATATTTAATTATAATAGATATTAATTCAATAATAATGAATAAAACATCAGGTCTGACAGCTTTAAATATATGAAAAAATTAAAATTTTAGCTATTATCGTCTTTTACTTTCAGATAAAGGTGTTTAATGGTTTCAATTATTTGTTCATTGTTTAAACATATTGGCTATGATGAAATGGTGAACCTTTGTATAGGTTTTAAAGTCATATTTGAAGACGATAAATAAAATCACGATGTTTATTGACAGTCATCAGCATTTCTGGCAATACAATGCTGCGCAGCATACGTGGATGACAGATGCCATGCCCGGTTTGAAAAGGGATTTTATGCCTGAGGATCTGGCTCCTTTGCTTAATCAAATTGGTTTTGATGGGTGTATAGCCGTGCAGGCCCGCCAATCAATAGAAGAAACGAATTGGTTATTGAAACTAGCTGACGAGAATGATTTTATCAAGGGTGTTGTAGGATGGGTTGACTTACGTTCTCCCATTATATACAATATATTAAAAAGTTACTCCGATCAGGAAAAACTGGTAGGAGTAAGGCATGTTGTTCATGATGAAGCAGATGATCAATTTATGTTACACCCGGATTTTCAAAATGGGATTGCTGCATTGAAAGAATTTAATCTGACCTACGATTTGCTATTATTTCCAAAACATATACCCGTTGCAATGCAATTAGTAGATAGATTTCCTGAGCAATCTTTCATAGTGGATCATATTGCAAAACCTTTTGTCAGTAGAAGGGAATTTTCTCCATGGAGGGAAGATTTGATGGAATTGGCGAAACATCCCAATGTATTTTGCAAAGTTTCAGGTATGGTGACCGAAGCAAAATGGAATCATTGGAAGGAAGATGACTTTGTACAATACCTGGATATTGTTACAGAGTCATTTGGTACCAATAGAATAATGATTGGTTCCGACTGGCCGGTATGTACTCTTTCTGGTGCATATTCCGATACAATGAATATCGTAATAAATTATGCCAGGCAGTTTTCAAAGGAAATTAGAAATGATATACTAGGGGGCAATTGCATTAAATTTTACAAAATAGATTGAGTAATCTAAAAGTATGAATTTATGACAGAAACTATGGAAGCAGCTGTGCTGCACGGCCCAAAAGATATTAGAATTGAAAGACTGCAGTTGCCGTTGGTTTTGCCAGGGATGGTGATGTTGAAAATCAAACGTGTGGGTATTTGCGGCAGTGATTTACATTATTTTGAAGATGGTTATTGCGGGGCCTTTGTCCCATCAAGGCCATTTATTTTAGGCCACGAGTTAACTGCTGAGGTAATAGCAGTCAATGGTAGTTCAATCAATATGCCTGAAATTGGTGCAAGGGTTACTGTTAATCCTGCGAGGGCTTGTGGCTTTTGCGAGTATTGTAAAAGCGGTCATTCTAATCTTTGCATAAATACTATTATGTTGGGCAGCGGTAGCACAGACCCACCTACAGATGGTGCAATGGCTGAATTTGTTACAGTAAGGGCCGATCAATGTCACTTGTTGCCTGCTGAAATGGATGACGGGTTTGGCGCAATGATTGAGCCATTAGCAGTTGTATTACATGCCATCAAACAGGCAGGTACAGTATCCGGGAGGAGAATTTTAGTGACAGGTGGCGGTACCATTGGTTTATTAACAGCTGTCACAGCAAAAGCCTTTGGTTCAGTTCCTGTGGTGGTAAGTGATATTGTGGAGGAGAGGAGACAATCAGCATTAAAATGTGGGATTGATTTTGTATTGAACCCGTTGGATAGAGATTTTCAAAGGCGCGTAAAAGATATTACAGGTGACGGATTCGATGTAATCTTTGAAGCTTCCGGGGCAGCACCTGCGTTACGCCAGGCTTTTGATGTAGTTAGGCCAGGGGGAACCATTGTGCAGATCGGTACAATCGGTATAGAGAATGTTCCACTTCCTGCCAATCAAATAATGGTAAAAGAAATAAATGTCATTGGTTCATTCAGGTACGGAAATGTTTTCGATGAGGCGATCAGGCTGGTGCATTCCGGAAGAATAGATTTAGGACCGTTTATTACTGATGTTCTGTCAATTAATGAAATTTCCAGCGCCATGAGTCTGGCTGCAGACAAAGTAAATGCACTGAAAGTCCAGGTACAATTATAAAACCAAGATATGCCCATTGCCACAATTGATATTATTGTTATAGCAGTTTACCTTATTGGTATTACAGCATTTGGAATATGGGTCGGGTATAGAAAATCAGCAACATCACAGCAATATTTTTTAGCCAATAAATCGTTGGGATGGTTTACAGTGGGCGCCGCTGTTTTTACGTCCAATATTTCTACCATTCATTTGGTAGGATTAGCGGCAGGTGGTGCCAAAGACGGGATGGTGATTGGAAACTTTGAATGGATGGCATGTTTTACTTTGATTTTATTGGCACTTCTATTTGCACCTTTTTATATCAACACGAAAGTTGCCACATTGCCCGAATTCATGGAACGGCGTTATTCTCCCAGGGCAAGGACATTTTTGGCAGTCATCGGATTGTTTGGCGCATTGTTTATTCATATTGGTATCAGCTTGTTTGCAGCGGCTAAGGTTTTTGAGAGTTTTTTAGGGGTGCCTATGATAGCAACTATTATTGTGCTTTCTTTATTCACTGTAATATATACAGCACTGGGAGGATTGAGAGCTGTAGTGATGACAGAAAATATACAGGTGGTTTTATTGTTAGGAGGTGCTACATTATTAACGGTTCTCGGAATTAAGGCATTGCCGGATGCAGGTATACATAGTGTTGCTGATTTTAAATCGGTAGCTTTTCCCGGCCAATTGGAAATGCTTCAGCCCATTATTAACAAGGAAGGAAATTTGAATCCGTTCTCCTGGTTGACAATTATTTTGGGTTATCCCATTCTGGGTATATGGTATTGGTGTGCCGATCAAACACATGTGCAAAGAGTGTTAGGTGCAAAATCATTGAAAGATGCACAGAACGGTGCACTCTTTGCGGGCTTCTTAAAAATAACGCCAGTATTTTTAATGGTATTACCTGGTGTGGTTGGTTATGTTTTATGGCAGAGGGGTGCCTTTCAATTGCCCGTTATCGAAGGTACCAACCGTATCGATTATAATACCATGCTTCCAACATTAATTAATTACCTGATTCCGGTTGGATTAAAGGGCTTGCTGGCGGCATGTATGGCCGCAGCATTGATGAGTTGTATGGCTGCCGCTTTAAATAGTTGTGCTACTTTAATTTCATTGGATATTGTAAAACGTATTCGTCCCGAAACGAGTGATAAAAAAGTGGTAAGAATCGGACGCATATCTACTGCTATTATTATGGTACTGGCCATGTTGTGGTCAACACAAGGCGATCAGTTTGGTACTATTTTCGAAGCAATTAACAAGATACCGATGACATTTGCTCCGGCTGTTACCACAGTTTTTGTTTTAGGTGTGTTATGGAAGAGAGGAACAAAAGAGGGAGCCATGACAACATTATATTTAGGTTCTATTATTGGCATTGCATACTTCCTTATCGATCTTCCCGGTACCGGGAAGTTGTTTTTTAATGCCTCACAACTAGCCGACTTTAACGGTCTTATCAGCGATCCTAAAATGGGCCTGGGTATCCCATTCATGTTAGTGGGGCCAATGTTAACTGTATTGTGCATTTTGATTTATGTGGTTAGGAGCTTAACTACACCTGAAATGGACAAAGAACTGGTTGCAAAAGTTTGCTGGGATCATCCCTTGTCTTTCCTGCGCGGCAATATTACAGGTATCAGTGACCCACGAATGGTAACATTAGTGTTGATAGCAACAGTTACCATATTGTATCTTGTTATTCAATTAAATGCTTAAATGCAATACAAGTTACTGGGAGGTACAGGCTTGAATGTTTCAAGAATCAGTTTTGGAGCATCATCATTGAGTGCGGTTTTTCATTCAGTAGATGAAAGCGAAGCAATAAAAGCAGTTCATACAGCTTTGGATGGCGGTATCAATTATTTTGATGTAGCCCCTGCTTATGGGGGAACTGTTTCCGAAACTGTTTTAGGAAAGGCATTGAAAGGAATTTCCCGTAGCCGGTATTTTCTCTCTACAAAGGTTGGTAAATATACTGATCCTGATAAGTATGGAAATGACTTACTGGATTATTCAGCAGATCGTATCCGGCGATCCATTATAGAAAGCGCAGCAAGGTTAGGGACGGATTATTTCGATATCATACATATACACGATATAGAATACCAAAATCGTAAACATACAGAGTGGGCATTGACGGAAGGACTGGATACTGTACAGAAATTGAAGAAAGAAGGACGTATAGGTGCAGTAGGTTTTGGTATTTACCCAATGGATCTCTGGCAACGTATTGTTGATGACTATGAAATTGATGCCGCATTGGTGCATAATCACTATTGTTTAAATGACACAAGTTTGCTGCAATTACTTCCAAATGCAACGAAAAAAGGAATTGGTATAATCAACGCATCTCCGTTTGGGAGTGGTTTGTTAACTGACCGGGGTCCTGCTGACTGGCATCCTGCCAACAAAGAAGAGCGGTCCATATTTTTGAAGGCAGCGGCCTTATGCAGACAACATGAAACATCTTTACCAAAACTGGCCATGCAATTTTCAAGTCAGCATGCAGATATTCAAACTACTATGTTTAGTTCTTCCAATCCACAATCGGTATTGAGAAATATTCAATGGAGTCATGAGCCGCTGGACAATGAATTGCTGGTAAAAGTGCAGCAGGTTTTGAGGCCTGTGATGAATTATCAATGGAATTATCTGTAGATATTCCAACACGGTTATCTACCGAATGATCGTGTATATGAAAAGTTGTACCATCAGGATTTTATGGACAGCAGTTAGAGGATAATGTTATGGGAAAGTACTTTTTTTTGAAGAAAGTGTCTGAGCCATTCAAAAGGATTCATTCTATGCAGTTTCCAAATACCCCCCGGTAGTAGAGTACGGCGCCGCGCTGGGCAGCCACATGTGATCCGGGAAACATAAGATTTATTCTTTGGGAAAAAGTGAGCAGCGGCTTCCCCC
>JANMHK010000119.1:0-4720 GCA_031375135.1 Sphingobacteriales bacterium
ACTTCCCTTCCAAGCTCTTTATACCAGAGGAAAATGACAATAGCTCCGGCCCAATTGATATACGCTCCATACTTCATGGGCTTAAAACGAAATGCTGCCCCATGAATAAAAAGCCAAAATGCATACAAGGATAAAAGAAAGCCGAAGTTGGCGCCGGTCCTTTCCAGTCCCGTGGTGGCTCCACCGACGACCAGCACCAGGAGGCTGATAAAAAATCCGTTCCCAATCATATCTACCAGTTCCCCCGTGTATGTTTTAACGTCTTTCTTCTGCTTCAAGACATACTTTCGAAAAAGGGAACTCGCGATCAGCACACCGGCTAGAACCGCAAACACATTCCATACCATCCCGCTGTTCTTGATTCCTGCGAGGAGTAAGAGATAATGAATTACACTTGCGAAGAACAACAGAAATCCCCAAATAATCCAGCCCCAGCCCGAGTCTTTTTCTTCATCTTTTGCCCTGTTGATCATCTGTTCGATCAATTGAAGGCTTCCATAATTAGTCATCGTATCTTTTTCCATAATTCTAAATCATTTCACGTTTAAACCTGGCTCTTAATAAATAACCGGGAACGATCCAGGCACCAATAACGGCAATAGCAACAAACAAGGGATGATAGTGAAAATTCACAAATCCCGAAAAGATCGCAAGTATCCAACAAAGGATGCCTCCATAAATCAGCGGCCTGAACTGCAAAATGATACCCGATAAAAAAGTGGGCATTCCATAGCATAACAGGATGAACATGTAATTATACTTCCAAAACTCCGGTACAAACCTTTGCAGCATAAAAAACGTAATTGCCATCATGATCACAAAGCTGAGCCATACAAACTTCAATATATCCTGTGTATAGGTCTTTACTTTCTGACGGCTTTCCTTCCTGCGCATGTAGAATATCATGTAAATAGCTACAAACCAGGTAATCGCCCAAACATACCAGGGCTGTTTGAAGTTGATGATGACATCCAGTACGAAATGGGAAATGCTGCAAAACAGGATCACCCATCCCCATAACAAGTAAATAAACCCGTCTTCACTAAATTGGTTCCTTGCTTTGTTGATCATCTCTTCGATGATCGTTAGACTTTGTTTTTCTGTAAGTGGCATCAAATGTCTATTTGATCTGGCTTTGGAAATACTTAACCTGGTCCGCGCCCCAGCGGGGATGAATGGAAGATTTTGGTTTCTGGCTTTCAAACTTCTGCTGAGATTCTTCAAATAATTGCTTCGCTTTCACCTTACTTCCACCGAATTGCTCAGGAGTATAAAACATATCCTGACCTTCCAGTAAATAGACTCTTGGATTGGAAGGATCAAGGCCTTTCGCCTTCGCAAGGGCTTCAGCTGCTTTCGGACCATAAGTCTGCCATCTGGTCATAGGATCCACGCCCATCCTCAAAGTAGCGATCATCTTTTTAACGCAGAATATCTCCGAATTATCTTTCTCCAGTTCTTCAGCCTTTGAAATCAATAATTCCGCTTTGTCTGCCAGCATATCGATCTGGGTTGAGGCCACTGCAGCAGGTTGTCCTGGCTGCTGCATCATGTAACCCGTCATTACATTACTCAGGGCCGCGTAATAATACGGAAGCCATTGATTCTTCTCAGTTTCGGCGATGCGTTCAAACGAATTGGCCATACTTTGCCAACCAGGTAAACCCCGGGCGGTATCCATGGCTTCAACTTTCGCTTCCATAGCTTTCGTATATCGATCCGATTGGGCATTAGCCATAAAAGTTATGGCGAGGCATAAAATAACTGCTGTAATCTTTTTCATGTTTTTTGTATTATTTATTCTGCTGTCTTTTTAATTTTTCGTACTCTTTTTCTACTGAATTTTCTTGGGGGCTAACATATGCGGAGATGTAATGGAAGATGATCCCAATTCCCCATCCAAGTGTGGTCCATATGGGCCATGGATAAGGGCTGTCAAAATCTTCCCCACCCCGGAAAAACCAGAGTGCCCAAATAAAAACATTGATAACAAGGTAAGTTGTCAAATGCCTTTTGAACGAAGCCCTTTTCTTTGCGATCGACCAAAGGATCTCATCTTTTATACTACTGTTCTGATTTTCGTTTTGCATGTATCTATTTTTTATGATTTAAAGATTACTGTTGATCACATCCTGGGAACGGTCAATACCGAAACTGATAAAGGCGCCAATGAATACAAATACTTTGGATGGCGGCAGCACGGGTTGCTTTCTTGAACCATTATACGAATACTGGTAATTGAATATCTGGTTGAATCCGAAAACATTGCTTACTGACAATACATACACTGCGAACGCTCGCGCATCTTTCTTTCCAATACTCGGC
The DNA here is from genome assembly GCA_031375135.1 of Sphingobacteriales bacterium. Taxonomy (GTDB): domain Bacteria; phylum Bacteroidota; class Bacteroidia; order Chitinophagales; family Chitinophagaceae; genus Pollutibacter. The sequence continues at coordinate 2,326 of JANMHK010000119.1, forward strand.
AGATAGTTCATGGAGACGCTGACATTGTGATAATCTGGTGTTTCACCCCGATCGATGAACTTAAACGATCCATTCTCCGGCGCTATGAAATAGTAAGGCCTTCCACTTGCATAATTGTAGGCCCCATTGAACTGGGTTTTCCATTTCGTCACAAACTTCTTTACTACAAATGAAGCAGTATGTCGTGCTGCAAAACTGGGCTGGATGGCAGAAGGGAAATTTAGAAAATCTCTTTTTGTATCCAGGTATGAATAGGATATCCAATAGTCAACGTCCTTGATGGTTTGTTTATCGCGCCAGAAAATTTCAATCCCTTTTGCGTCACCGAAACCGGTATTTCCGGTTGCAGAGGGTTGGAAAGAAGATGCGCCCGTTTTGATCAGTTGATCATATTTCTTGAAGAACAGTTCTGTTCTTAGGGTAGTCAGTTTCGTAACGCGCTGGTATTGGAGAATATAGTGCGTGGCTTTGGTAAACCTCAGGTCAATATTCGAAGGGAAATACTGCCTTTCCGGATTTTGATAGAACTGCCCGTAGGCAAAAGACAATTGTCCCTGCCTACTTAATTTATAGGCTAAAGAGAGCCGGGGCGCTGCATTGACCTGGTCAAGCAATTTAGAATGCTCCAGCCGGCCACCGATCTTTGCGGCGAGGTCGTTCGTAATGTAGAGGTCAGTTTCAGCGAACAGAGATGAAATGCGCTCCCGAACTTCCTGGCTGAATGTTTCTCCTTTGTAAGAGGTGTAGACTGATTTGTCGTTCAAAAAGTTTAATTCACTGCCAAACCTTACTGCATTTAGTCCCGAGAATTTTCTTTCCAATACGAGTTTTGCATTAAAATAATTCCCGGAGTTATTCAATTTATAATTCTTGAATTCGAGTGGCGATAACAATACCAGCCTTTTATCACTGCTATACAAACCTGACTCTATTCTATCGCGGTTATTGGTAAAAGCGATGCCTGTGTTCAGTTTCCAGCGACCAATAGATTCCCGGAACGAAAGGTTATGATAATAGTTGCTGTTTTTCAAGCCAAATCCATCGAGATATCCTAGCGAGTCCAGGCTGGGCGTGTAAAATTTAAGGTCGCTGTTTCCAAATATGCCATAGTATTTCAGCATGCCCGTTTTCGACGTCCTGATCCTGAAATTCGCGTCCACATTATTGAAAACGGGTACTCTTTCATATTCCTGACGTTGCTTGATCAATGAAAATGCGAGGGCTAAATTGGTATAGCTGTAGCTGGCACCGAAGGAATATCTTTTCTTTTTATCAAGATGCTGGTATCCACCATTGGCTCCAATAACTGACAATCCAATGCTGGCAGAAGACTGTTCCGGAAGATCGATTGATTCAAGGATCAGGGCCGATGAAAGTGCCTGTCCGTACAAGGCTGAATATCCACCCGTACTAAATACGGTGCCTTTGAATATGAATGGTGAAAACCGGCCGCGTTGGGCCACGTTAGGCACACTGCTGAAAAAAAAGTTATTGACCAGGTTACCGTCGATGAATGTTTTCGTTTCGGTTGCGGTACCGCCCCTGACAAACAAACCTTCACTTTCCCCCACCTGCTGAGCACCGGGCAGTGTTTTCAAAGCACCGGTAATATCTGCATTTCCACTGGCCGTTGTTACAATATCGATCGGATTAAGTACGGTCGCCCTTTTCCTGTCGGATGCTTCAAAGGCTCCGGCCGTGATCACAACGGCATTCATTTCATCTATCAGTTCCTTTAGGGTGATGTCTATTTGCAAAGCCGGGGGCGTCAGGGTAACCTGCTGTTGAAAAAGCTTATACCCGGTCTGCTCAGCCTGTAGCACGATATTGCCTTTCTCTTCGGTGGTAAAGCTGAACCTACCCGTTGAATCTGAAGTGGCCCCGTCATAGCTGTCTTTTATGCTGATGTTAACCCCTGCCAATGGCTTTTTCCGGGCATTATAAATCCGGCCTTTGATTTCTGTCTGTGCTTGTATTTCAAAACCTGTCAATATCAACAGGAGGATTATCATCCATTTTCCCATATCTGAACGATTGAAACACAAACATAAAGTAGTTTATATTATAAACCAAATTTACAAACTGATTTTTATTTGCCATATCAATCCCGATGACGGTTGCCTTCCATAATGGCTTGGATCTATGAAATCCCTTTTCATTCGGGGAGCATCTGCAGTACTCCTTAAAAAAGCTATTTTTACCGACTTAACGGATTATAAATAAATGAGTTAACCCATGAAATAACATTCCCAAAAAGCCGTTTAAATACCGATTAATCAATTGATTTCTACCTGGTATGCTGTTTAATTCATTATAATTCCTTCTTTTCTTCCTCATATCCACCCCTTTATATTTTATGCTTGAGCATAAATTCCGGTGGTTACTCTTGCTTTTG
>JANMHK010000120.1:0-4284 GCA_031375135.1 Sphingobacteriales bacterium
TTTCCGGAGCCACCCTTTGCTTGCCAGTTGCCACCCTCGGCCGGGAATATTATTCGATCAACTACACCCAGATAGCCCAGGCAAACATTTCCAACGCGTATTCATTTTTCTTTGTAGTAGCCACGGAAGACAATACAACGGTAGAAATGATTCCCGCAGCAGCAACGGTTGGCGGAAGAACAGCCGGACTGGCCTTTACTGAGATTCTGAATAAAGGCGAGGTGTACCAGGTATTGTCGCGTGACGATCTTACCGGCTCATCCATTAAATCGATCAATACCGGAGCCGGCTGCAAGAAAATTGCCGTCTATTCCGGTAGTGGAAGGATCGGCATCGGCTGCGCAACCAGCGTATCCTCATCGGATAACCTTTTCCAACAGGTTTATCCCAACAGCACCTGGGGTAAGAAATACATCACCGTGCCCAGTATGGACCGACCTAAAAACTATTTCCGGATCATACGTCCTGATCCAACTGCGACTGTGCGCCTGAACGGTGCGATCGTGCCATCCGCCTCTTTCACAAGGAACTTCTTTTACGAGTTTGACAATACCACGCCAAACGTAGTTGAATCGGATAAGCCGATCCAGGTGGCCCAATATTTCACTACGCAGGCCTGTGCCCCAGGTACTAATAATGGTGATCCTGAGATGATCTACCTGAATCCGGTAGAGCAAACCATTTCGGACGTAACCCTAACCTCGATGGCCCTGATCAATCCGCAGGCCAATAGGCATTATCTGAATATCGTCTTGCAGAACATACCAACGGCCACGAATACCCTCAAACTGGATGGCGTGCTTTTGTCAGGATTTACCCCGGTCCCGAGCGACCCTAAATATGTGTACCTGCAAATTCCAACTACCATTGGCACCCACCGGATAACCTGTGATTCAGGTTTTAATGCGATCGCCTATGGCTTTGCTAATGCTGAATCCTATGGCTATTCAGCGGGTACCAACTTGCGTGACCTGTACCAGTTTGTGCAGGTTCGTAATGAATATGCTTCAGTTAATTTCCCTGCCGGTTGTAAAAACTCTCCGTTCAAGTTCTCGATGGTCTTCCCTTACCAGCCCATGAAAATTGACTGGAAATTTGGAGGCTTATTCCCTGATACATCGATCTCATCACCGGTCTTCGATTCAACCTGGGTGGTGAACGACAGAACACTGTACAGGTATACCGTCAACAGAAATTATACCATCACCAGTGCAGGGACTTTTCCCATAAAGATCATTGTAGAAAATCCCACCACCGACGGATGCAGTGGAAAGCAGGAAATTGACTACGACCTCCAGATCTTTGAAGCTCCGAAAGTTGATTTCCAATTCACTACGTCCGGCTGCTCTTCAGATTCAGTTGCCTTTAACGACATCAGCAGCAGCCTGAATACGAGGGCAGTCACAGGGTGGAGATGGGATCTTGGGGACGGTTCTTTATCACAAAAAAAATCGCTCAACTACAAATACGCTGACGGAAAAAAATACCAGGTTAGGCTGCAGTCCATCATCGATATCGGGTGTATTTCTGCACCTCTTATAAAAGATGTGGTACTGGAGAATATTCCCATTCCTTTGTTTGATCATACGGTGGCCTGCCAGGGTTCATCCGTTACCTTCAATGATCTTTCCAATGCTAACGGCAGTACCATTTCCAAATGGCGCTGGGATTTTGGGGACGGCAGCAAGGATTCTGCAACTGCCAATGGACCCATGAAACATGTATTTAGCAAGACCGGGAATTTTACAGTTTCACTTACCCTGGTAAACTCAAAAGGTTGCATCAGCAATACCTTTAAGAAAGATCTTTCAGTAAACCTTCTTCCCACTGCCGGTTTCGTTTTACCAGAGGTCTGTTTAAATGATGCCTTTGCTGAATTCATTGATAGCAGTAAATCAAATGACGGCAGTTCATTGACTTATCAGTGGGACTTCGGAGATGGTAGTAGCGCAACAGATAAATCACCCAAGCATAAATACACGACAGCTAAACTGTACAATATTCAACAGATCATCACTACATCGTTCGGATGTAAAGACACGGCGTTGTCTGCTTTCACAGTCAATGGCGCATTGCCTAATGCTGTACTGCAGGTAAAGGGTACAGGCCCTCTTTGCAGTAACCGTTTAATTGAAGTGGTGAATAACTCAACAGTAGATTTTGGCAAAGTGACGAAGCTGGAGATCTTCTGGGATTTTGGCAACAATCCCGCTGTAAAATTTACTGATGACGATCCTGCTCCCGGAAAGACCTATCAATATGTATACCCTCCATTTGGGACCCCGGCGGTGAAGAAGATGAAAGTGAAAATGGTGGTCTATTCGGGTGCAGTTTGTAAAAATGAAGTTATACAAGATATTGACCTGCTTGCCAGTCCTCAACTTAGTTTCAACCCGGTTTCGCCCGTATGTGAAAACATACAGCCTTTCCAGATCACCCAGGCGTCGGAAACTTCCGGCCTTACAGGAACATTCCGTTTTGAAGGAAAGGGAGTAGATGCTAAGGGTTTGTTCAGTCCTGCTGTCGCTGGCAGGGGATCCCATACAATCTCTTATATATACAATACCACAGCAGGCTGCAGCGATACCGTCACTTCACAAATTGTTGTCAGGGAAGTTCCGAAAGCAGATGCGGGACCGGACCGGGCAGTGTTAAGTGGTGGGTATGTGGTGTTAAATGCCACAGCATCGGGACCGAATATTTCAGTCAAGTGGTCACCGCCAACGGGTCTCGATAATCCCGCTTCGATTACTCCTAAGGCTTCACCCTCTGCAGACATTACATATAATCTTTTGGTATTGACGGCTGATGGCTGCAGTGCAGAAGATAATGTGTTTGTAAAATTCCTGAGTGATATTAAGATACCCAATACATTCACGCCGAATGGGGATGGGTATAACGACCGGTGGGAGATCCTTTCGCTTGACAGCTATCCCGGAAGTCTTTTGGAAGTATATTCGGCTGCAGGTCAGTTGATCTATCGCACTCAGGGTTATGCCAAACCATGGGATGGAACAAATAACGGGAAACCACTCCCTGCCGGTACGTATTACTATGTGATCGATCCTAAAAACGGGAAGAAGAAAATTGCGGGGTATGTTACCCTGATCAGATAAGCTATGAGGAAGATTCTATTGGTGTTGTTTGTGCTTTCGCTTGCCGTTGCTTCTGCCCAGCAGCGTCCCCATTATACGCAGTATATATTGAACAATTATATTGTGAATCCTGCGATCTCCGGGATTGAGAATTATGTAGATGTGAAACTCAGCATGCGTAAGCAATGGGTAGGCATTGATGGTGCACCCTCAACATTTTATCTCACTGCACATGGCCCGATAGGTAAAACAGATGAGAAGCAAACAGCTACTTCTTTTGACAGGGATGGCGAGAATCCAAGGGGTAAAAGATATTGGGAAGATTATACCGCTGCGGCACCGCACCATGGAGTAGGGGTAAACATTATGAATTATAAGACGGGTTATATCAACCGTTTTTATGCCACAGCATCCTATGCCTATCATGTAGGCATCAATGCGAACACCAATCTTGCTGCTGGTTTTGGACTCGGTTTTTCGGGAACCAATATCGACCGTTCTAAAATTGAATTAGCCAATCCCTTTGATCCTGCCATCAACGGAGCCACCGGAGAATCCAATAAGTTGACGCCAGAACTCAATGCTGGGTTATGGCTTTATTCAGCATCCTATTTCGCCGGCATTTCTGCGCAGCAGATCATTCCATCAAATTTTGTACTGACAGATACTTCTCTTGGTAAATCCTCAACCGTGCCTCATCTGTTCGCTACAGCGGGTTACAGGTTATTTCTTAATGAAGATCTTTCTTTGCTGCCTTCAGTTATGCTCAGATATATTTCCTCAATGCCATTGTATAAAGATATCAACGTGAAGCTCCAGTACCAGGACCGGTTCTGGATCGGAGGAAGCTACCGTTTCCAGGAAGGATTTGCCGCCATGGCGGGACTGAATATTTCACATACCATGAATGTGAGTTATTCCTATGATATCAATAATGCCAATTACCTGATTTCCTCGATGCAAAGGGGTACACATGAGATCGTTATTGGCTTCCTGTTGAACAACAAATATGGCGATATGTGCCCGCGTAACGTTTGGTAGGAAAAAGACCTGATCCTATTTTTTATCTTTTACCGTGATCTCGATCTGGTTTTCATCCCCTATGATTCGAATGGTCATCCCTTTTTGTCCGGGAACTGCGTGGATGATGGGTTTTGGCGTTGCTGAATATCCTTTCATTGTTTCAGTT
>JANMHK010000137.1:0-6973 GCA_031375135.1 Sphingobacteriales bacterium
GTGAGCGGTAAAGACTTTATTGTATCGGCCTGGTCCGGCACAGTTTGGTATGTTGATGGAAATGGAAACAAAGAGGTACTGCTTGACACGCGTGACAAAAAAATAAATTCTGCGGACATTGGGTACGATGCCCAAAAGCGCATACTTTATGTGCCGACTTTCTTTAAGAATTCGGTGGTCGCTTATAAACTCAATTGACTAATTGGCTAATTAGCTCATTTGCTAATTCTTTAAAATTGACTAATTAGCTAATTGGCTCATTTGCTCATTCTTTATACCTGGATTGTTAAGTGAATGTAGCAGTGAAGAATTAGTCAATTAGTCAATCAGCCAATTAGCTAATTCCTACTTCCGAGTGAAGTTCCGGGATCTCTACATCGAAGCCCTTTTTGATCAGCCGATCGCGGAAATCTTCCTGCACGTTGAACTCTCCGTGGACCAGGAATAGCTTCTTGACTTTAGAAGGATCCTGGCAGGCAAGGAACTGGGTGAGGTCTTCATAGTCGCCATGAGCACTCATGCTGCGTATGGAGCCCACTTCCGCATGCACTTCATGTTCAACGCCGTATATTTTGACTTCTTTCATCCCTGACATCAGTTTAGCACCTAAAGAATTAGGCTCGCAATATCCTGTCATGAGAATTGAATTGCGGCTATTCTCAATATTGTTACTGATATGATGTTTCACTCGGCCGGCTTCTGCCATTCCACTGGCTGAAATGATGACGCAGGGCTCATTGCGGAAGTTCAGGAGCTTTGATTCTTCAACCGTTTTTACATATTTCAAGCCGTTGAACTTAAATGGATCGGTATCGCTTTTCAGGATCTTTTGAATGGTTGGATTAAAGTCTTCCGGAAATCTTTTCACGATCTCAGTGGCTTTAATACTTAACGGACTGTCAACAAAATAATCCAGTTCTGGAAGTCGTCTTTCTAGTTCCAGTTGGTTAAGTGCGTACAAAATTTCCTGGGTACGACCAACGGAGAAAGCCGGAATAATTAGTTTTCCTTTTTTCTTTATACATGTTTTTTCAATCCATTCCAGCAAGTTATCCGGTGTAGTAAGATGAAGATCGTGGAGACTATTACCGTAAGTAGATTCCAGGAGAATGATATCTGCCTGGGGGAAAACCGCTGGTGATTTGAGGATCACGTCTCTGTAACGACCAACATCACCACTAAAAGTCAGGTTTATTATTTTGCCATTTTCTTTGATTCGGAGGTTCACCACTGCGCTTCCAATGATATGGCCGGCATCGGTATAAAGCAATTCAACGTCTTCGTCTATACGTAACCATTGATCATAATCCAGTTCTTCAAAAAGTCCAAGAACTTCCAAGGCGTCTTCCTTAGTGTAAAGGGGTTTGAGATAAGGCTGACCTTGCGCAGCCCTACGCTTGTTTACATATTTAACATCATCTTCCTGAATTTCTGCAGAGTCTTGTAAAAGGACACCTGCAAGTTCCCGTGTTGCGGGTGTGCAATAGATCTTACCCTTATAGCCATCCTTCACCAATTTTGGCAACAAGCCGCTGTGGTCAATATGAGCATGGGAAAGCACCATCAGGTCAATCTCCTCGGGATTAAAGCCCCAGTTCCTGTTTAGGGCATCAGTTTCCCTGCCCATACCCTGGAACATTCCGCAATCCAGCAAAATTTTCCTGCCGTTCGATAAGGTGAGCAAATGTTTAGATCCTGTTACACATCTGGCTGCGCCGTGAAATGCGATCTTCATGATATTCTTTTTGCTTTAAACGTCCATTGAATTGAAAAATCGGCTACCAGTTCCTGCTTATCGTTGTAGCCCCTTGAGATCACGTTAACGATCACTCCTTCACCTGTTGAAATCGCTTTATCAATCGCCTCTTTGATCATTAGCCCATCTTCGCAACGGAAGGTGGTTATACCCGTTGCTTTCTTGTGAAAGTTACCGTGGACTTTTAATACCAGTGTAGATACGGGCGGATTGCTTTTGTGCAGGTATAACAAAGCGGGCAAGCCTGAACTCATTTCAGCCGCCATGGAAAGACAGGCAAAATAGGTAGACCTGAAAGGATTTTGGGAAAACCATTTGAAAGGAACGGTTACTTCTGCAAACCCAGCCTCGATACGTTTTACCCTGACACCTGCGAACCAGGCACTGGGCAGTTTGGTGAACATAAAGAAACCCATTTTGAGCGGGCTGCGGGCGAGTGCTAAAAATTCGTTTTGTTCTGCTGTCATTGTTGTTCGAATTCTACCATACAATATAGCAATTCATTATCTGAAAGCTGCGATGGTTGACCCGTATTCAGGTATAAAAATAAAAACAGGGCACCGTTTTCGATGCCCTGTCTTTCTATTAAGATAGATCGTTATTAGTAGCCAGCGTTCTGTACCAATTTCTTGTTTACGTCCATCTCACGCTGTGGAATGGGAAGAATAGTTTTTGGATCGTTCCAGGGAACTGTAGTGCCGAAATCTTGTTTCAAGCGCCTCTTTTCAGGCATGTTATGTCCTTCAAAAGCAAGTTCCAGGGAACGCTCTTTCAGGATTGCATTGAGGTTGATATCAGCAGCAAGCAGACTTGGAAGTCCGGAACGGTTCCTGATCCTGTTCACATCATCCAATGGTGTAGCACCAACTGTGGTATTGAGTCTGAAGTTCGCTTCAGCTCGAGTCAGGAACATTTCAGCGAGCCGGATCACAGGAACATCACCGAATCTGTCGAGGTGTTTCCTGGTATAGTTAAACCCGCCGCTAAGGATGAAATAGTTGCGCGCGTCGCCAGTCTCGTATTTTGCAATATGTGAAGTGCGAATTTTGCAGTCACTACGACCAGCAGTACCAGGGATCGCACTAATTGTACGACCAAAGTAAGTATTCACCTGATTAACACCGTCCTGGTTTGTAACATCCATAAAGAAAAGATATTCGCCAGGAGACGTACCACCAGAGTTGATCTGTGTGAACCACAACCCGGGGAAAGTAGCAGCTAAAGTTCTACCGCTACCAGTAATCACCCTGTTTGCAGCATCCCTTGCCTCAACATAGTTACCATACATCAGGTGCACACGAGACAGCATGGCTGCTGCTGCCCATTTATTAGCAAACTTCCCGTTTGACTGGGAGCTTGGGAGCAAGGATTCAGCCTTGGTCAGGTCTGCGATCACTTTGTCATATACTTCCTTTACGGTGTTCCGGGCAACGGTGAGGTCTCCGGTAGCATCGGTAGTGGGAAGAAGGATGATGGGAATGCCGGGATTTGTAGCAGGGTTACCGTCATTTGGATATTTTGCATACAGCCTTACCAATTCAAAGAACATGGCAGAACGAATGAACAGCGCTTCACCTTCTACCCTGCTTTTGTTAGCAGCGGAAGAAGTCACTTTCGCCAGGTTAGCCAACACCGTATTTGCCCTGTTGACGGTGTTATAAGCAGCTGACCAGGTACCAGTCGCAAAGCTGTTATTAGCAACCATTTGAAGGTTGTAGGCGTCAGACAAGCCGGCAAAAGTTCCAGTGAATTGAATCTCGCTGGTATTTGCGATCAGGTCGTTCAGGACCATGATTTCCCCTCCATAGAGGGTAGCACTTTGCATTCCATCGTATGCACCAACCAGTGCCCCTTGTACACCACCTTCGTCAGCAAGAGCTATTTCCGGTGATAACGATTGCAGGGGTTCAATTTGTAATTTGTCTTCACAACTCCAAAGGGTGGCTGAAACCACTGTGAGGAGAGCAATTTTTTTGAAAATATTTATTGTTGATCTCATAATGTCTTCGATTTGTTGATTAGAAGTTCAGATTGATACCGAACAGGATCGTACGCGGCTGAGGCGGCGTATAGAAGTCGTTGCCTTTCGCAATGTTAGAGTCGAAAGAGTCGGCATTAACTTCGGGATCCCAATAAGGATAATCGGTGAACGTTAAGAGGTTGAAGGCCTGAACATAAACCCTCAATTTATCGATCTTGGCTTTCCGGAGCCAGTTACTATTGAAAGTATAGCCCAGTGAAGCGGTCCTTAATCTGATATAATCTGCATCAACAATATAGCGGCTGGAAGCCTGAGAACCGTTTACGCGATATAGACGAACCTGGGGAACGTCAGTCACATCACCCGGCTTTCTCCAACGCCGGAGCTGGTCAGCTGTATTGTTATCTTCGTACAACATACTCGCTGATGAGTAACGACCCATACCATATATATTGGCCTGGCTTCCAACTACCCCGTTGAAAAACACAGAAAGATCAAAGCCTTTAAAGCTGAAGTTGTTGGTAAAGCCCCAGATCCAGTCAGGGTTTGGGTTACCTACAACTACACGCTGGGCTTCTGCATAAACCGAAGTAGTTGTTTTGTCGAACTTACCATCTGCTGCCTTTGTGTTCTTGTAAAACAGTGCGTTACCATTAGCCTGGTCTACACCTGCATACTCTACTGTGTAGAATACGCCGATAGCAGTGCCTTCGACTACGCGATTCATGGAGGACACACCGCCTTCGATGATCTGGCCATTGATATTTGTTACCGTATTAATATTTCTTGCAGCGTTTAGGTTAGTAGACCATTTAAAGGCTCCAACAGTATTCTGCGTGTTCAACACGAATTCGAATCCTTCATTGGTGAGCTGACCAAGGTTCCTGGTTACGCTACCGAAACCGGAAGTAGCAGGGATGTTAACGGCCAGCAGCAGGTCACGGGTATTCTTCTTATAATAATCGATCTCACCGGTGATCCTGTTCTTGAATAATCCGAAGTCGAGGCCAACGTCAACCTGCTCTGTAGTTTCCCAACCAAGGTTTGCATTACCCAATTGGCTAGGACGAAGACCTGGTGTACCGGTATAACCAGCATCACCCGCGATAAGGGTACGTGCAGGGAAGTTTCCAATTTCAGCATTTCCCACTAAACCCCAGCTGGCGCGGAGCTTCAGGAAGCTGAAGAAATTGAATTTGCTCATGAAATTCTCATTGCTGAGCACCCAGCCTGCAGAAACAGCTGGAAAATTACCAAAAGGCTTGCTGTTACCGAAACGGCTTGAACCATCCCGACGAATGCTGGCGCTTAACAGGTATTTGTCCATCAGGCTATAGTTTGCCCTAGCGAAATATGAAACGAATGAGAATTCACTCTCTGACGAGCTACCACCAGATTTGGTGGCTGCAGAAGCGATTTTCTGATATGCGTTGGACGGGAAGTCCAAACCTTCGGTAAAGTTGTATTTAGCCAACGAATTTTGGTACTGCATACCCAACGTTGCATCGAGCCTGTGCTTACCAAAGGATTTGTTATAGCTCAGGTAATTATTGGAGTTGATGTTGGTAATAAAGGCTGCCCCGTTTGAACCCACGCCCCTGGAAGCCCTTGACTGGTTCCTAACTGTTTGGGACTGGAAATATCCTTCCTCGTTCTGACTGAGGTAATCAATACCAAACTCTGTATTCAGCAACAGACCTGGCAGGATCTTAGCCCTTCCGTATGCGTTACCAAATGTTCTGAAAACCGTTTGAGTGAAATTGCCATAATTAACCGTCAGTACCGGGTTATAATAAAGAGGAATGTTCACATCACCGGGAGGAGCTCCAGCAGCCAGTCCTGTATTAGGATCTGTGAATGGAGTCATTGGCATCAGGGCAATCGCCTGGAGTGGATTGGAGAAGGCATTATCATCTGGGAGACGCCTTTGCCAGGTTCTTGCCAGGTTCAACGAAATGCCGATATCCAACCAGTCGTTAGCCTTCTGGTCCAAAGATAAACGGCCTGTTGAACGCTTCAGGCTGTTTCCAATTACAGTACCTGTTTGATCAAGGTGCTGGAAAGAAGCAAAGAATTTGGTTCTATCGGTACCACCGCGGATCTGCAGATCAGCCTGCTGATATGGAGCGCGCTGAAATACCGCATCCTGCCAGTCGTAAGTCTTAGAAGGATCCTTTGACCATTGGTCATAGCTATAATAGCCCATTACGTCATTCTTCACATAAGAGGTCCAGCTAGATGGATCGGTCAGTGGAGTACCGGACAGGTCATCGCGATATTTTGCGCTTTCCAGGATCAGTTCAGCATACTGATCTGAATTCAGTACGTCGATCCTCCTGGTAGCTTCAGCATAACCCGTTTGTACGTTCAGAGTGACCTGCGTACGACCGGCCTTACCGCGTTTAGTCGTGATCAGCACTACACCGTTCGCAGCGCGGGCACCGAAGATGGCACCTGCGGACGCATCTTTCAATACCTCTATAGATTCAATATCGTTGGGGTTGATGTCGACGAGTGGGTTCATTGCACCACCATAACCGCTTTGGCTATTCGATGTGATAGGAACACCGTCTAATACATACAAGGGCTGGCTGTTAGCGCTAATAGAAGAGTTTCCCCTTACCCTTACGGTAACGGCCTGACCGAGCTTACCGGACTGACTGTTTACAAATACACCGGCCGCCTTTCCTTGGAGAGCCTGGTCAACGGTAGGTGTAGGAAGATACTCGATATCCTTCCCTTTAACCCGGGCGATGTTACCAGTCAGGTCTTTCTTGATCTGGGTACCACCGAAGCCCGTTACCACTACCTCTGACAATCCTTTTATGGAAGTGGACATAGGAACAGCAATGTTCGCTGAGTTAGCCACTACCTGCTTGGTATCGTAGCCCACTGCGGTGATCACCAATGTTGCCCCTTTAGGAACAGAGATCGTAAAGCTGCCATTTTCATTGGTAGCTACGCCCGATGAAGCCTTTCCTTTTTCAATAACAGTAGCTGAGGAAACGGGGATTCCGGTCTCATCGGTCACTTTACCTGTAACCGTCAGCACTTGCGCCATAGCTGCATTCATAAACAGAAATGCAGCTAAAAAACTGTAGATGATTTTTTTTGCCATATAAGCACGTTAGTTTGTTAATGCAATATTAACAATGTCTTAAGAAACTTGTTCAACTAAACAACAGTTTCTGGATAACTTGATATATTAAACTTATACATATTAGCTATAGCCGCCA
>JANMHK010000166.1:0-19186 GCA_031375135.1 Sphingobacteriales bacterium
CAAAAGGCGCAAAAAAACAAATAATAAAAATTATAAAGGGATATATAAGTCTCTTACTCAATAGTTCAAACGTCATTCCTAATTGTCCAATTTTTATATGAGAAACATTAAACAAAACAAGACTCTTTTTTGTTTAATCAACAAACCGAATTAATGGCCATTTTCCTCCACCTTCTGATCTTTGCCTCACAATTTGGCTGGTTTGACAGTGTTGATGAAGACATTATGGTCAAGGTAACTAACGTAAACAACAAAAAAGGACTGGTAATGGTTGCCTTATTCTCTTCTTCTAAAGGATTTCCATATGAAACCAGTTACGCGATACAGAAAATCAAAGGCACAGCATTAAACGGGACAGTGCAAATGAGTTTTAAATCCATTCCAAATGGAACCTACGCGATCGCCCTTTTCCATGATACCAACGGTGATGGGAAACTGAACACCAATTTCATGGGTATCCCCAAAGAGGGATATGGGGTTTCAAACAATGCCTACAATACATTCAGTGCCCCGGACTTCAAATCCTCTTCGTTCACTCACTCATCGGCTCATACTGAGCTCAACATTCAGATGAAATATTAAGTCCTATGACTAAGAAAAAAATTGCAGTCATTGGAAGTGGTTTTGGCGGCTTATCGGCAGCCATCAGGCTTGCGGCAAAAGGGCATGACGTAACTATCTATGAAAAAAGAGATCAGCTTGGAGGCAGGGCCTATCAATATGAGTTCAACCGAAGCCTTCTTCAGTTTCCATCATATCAACGCATGGGATGATGGCGATGAACTGGTGATGGATATTAACGCATACGACGACGCCTCTATCGTGGAAAAATATTACCTGAAGGAATTGGAGAAGCCGGGAACCCAGCTGCCATTTGGCACATTGAGAAGATACAGAATGGATCTTCGAAATAAGAAAATAAGTCATCATTTGGTTTCAGATGCATGCATAGAACTTCCGCGGATCGACTATGAACGCTTCAATACGGAAGGCAGCTACGGCTTTACCTATGGCGTCAGCCTAAAGCCAACACAAAGGGAGGGATTTTACAACAGCCTTGTCAAGATCAATGCGAAGAACGGGGACAGTAGTTATTGGAACGAAGATGGATGTTACCCCGGCGAACCTTGTTTTGTTGCAAGGCCAAACAGTATCAACGACGAAGATGGTGTTTTACTTTCCATAGTGCTGGATGCCAAAAACAAAAATTCGTTCCTGCTGCTTTTAGATGCGGGGAGTATGACAGAAATTGCCCGGGCAACCGTACCACAAGCGATCGTTTACGGATTTCATGCAGAATTTTTTAGCGAAAACTCGCTTTCGTGATCTTATACACATACGGTGTTTTCCACTCTCCTGGGATAATGATCCTTCTGATGGTATAGAGCGGCTCAGATGGGTCCATTTTAGCAGATAATTGAAACGCTGCCTTAAACCCCCTTGCCCTTATTCCTGAAATGGCATTCTCGTTCCAAACTCCAAAAGGATACGCAAAATATTCAATCGGCCTGCCCGTGATCTCACTCAATTGCCGGGACGGTTTGTCTACCTGAATGGCCCAGTCTTGCTCTGTAAACTTCTTCACATTCATATGATCCCAGGTGTGGGAGCCAATAACATGGCCTTCATCGGACAATTGTTTGACATGCTCCCGCTTCATATATCCTGGCTTATTCAATACAACCGTCATGATGAAGAAAACGGCTTTAAATCCATATTGGTCTAAAACTGGCTTAGCCACGTCGAACTGGCTGAGGTCCGCATCATCAAAGCTGATCATAATGGCTTTTTCTGGCATGCTTGCGCCGGTATGGAGGTAAGCGAGCAGCTGATCGGGTAATATGGACTTGTAACCACTGTCGGACAGCATTTTCATTTGCTCCCTGAAATTGAGCGGCGGTACAATATAATCCTTCGCTCTTTTTGAATCTGAAGGCCTTAAATCCCGAATCTGGTGGTAGCACAGGACGGGGACCTGCCTGCGTGCAATCACTGCGGCAGCTGAGGTGTCTACAGGCGTTAATTCTCTCTGCCGTACCGACGAATCAGGGATATTACCGGAACTATCCTTAACTACGGCTGCAGAGCCTTCACGAACAGTACGGGCGGAATCAGAAGAACCGCATTGTTCGAGGGTCAGGATCAAAAAGCAAGACAAAAAAAAGCAGATGATCTGGTTGCGCATAAACTAGCTAACGGAAACTTAAAAGTAAAGTTGCAGATCAATTATGATATCTAGAATATTCTGCATAAATTTCTATTGTAACTCCGCCCCCCCTGATCTCCTCCGCTCTGATTCTTAAGCATAACATTCACTTCAAAAAAAATCGTTATGAAATTCAAGTTTCTGATCGCCTTTACTATTCTAGTGCTGGCCGCCTGTAATTCGGGCACTGACACGAAAGCTGCAGCGTCCGATACCGTTGCAACCCCTGTTGCTGCTGTCGACAATGGAGTAAAATCAGTTGTTTTGCCGGTTGCAACCACCGATCCATTGAGAAAATCGCTTGAAGCGTTTGCGGCAGGCGATATGGAGGGCTTTGGAGCGTCCATGGACGACAATATCAAGGTCTATTATCCTGGCCCCGGAGACAGCCTAATGGGTAAAAAAGCAGCAATGGACTTCTTTTCGGCCAGGCGCGGCAAGTACGAATCTGTTCAGATCGTGAACCCTACTTTCTTAGCCGTTCAAAATAACGACCTGCCCACGACAGTGGCTCAGGGTAACTGGCTCATGTCGTGGCATACTTACGTATACAAAATGAAGGGCAATGGAAAAACCGTTGTATTGCCGCTGCATATTGTTCAACACATGAACGGCGCGGGCAAGGCGGACATCATGGCCCTTTACTACGATATGCACAGGCTCATGGAAGCTGCGAAATAACCCTCGCAGAATTTAAGCTCTGGCTTAACAGTTGCGTAAAACAAATTGATGGTTAACAAAATGCCCCGCGTAGGGGTATTTTTTTTATTCCCCTGCTTGACGGAATTTTGCCAGAGATGAAAGATTATTACAGCATACTGGACTGTACCCCCATGTCCTCCAGGGACGAGATCAAAAAACGATATCGTCAGTTGGCACATCAGTTTCACCCCGATAAGAACGATCAGGATAAATATGCTGCTGCCCGTTTCCACGATATCAAAGAAGCCTACGAAACGCTCACCCAGCCAGCGAGAAAAGAGGCCTGGTTGCAGGAACGGTGGCTGCACCAGGCAATGAATATCAATCATGCCGAAAAGCAGCCACTTACGCCATTTTCCATCTTAGAAAAAGTGTTGAAACTTGACCGTTACGTGGCTTCTCAGGATATCTTTAGAATGGACCATACCCAGATATCAGAAAGAATAATGGCCCTTGTCTCTGATGAAAACATCAGGTGCATGATAGATTTTGATGAGAAAGAAATGAATAAGACCATCGTTCAATATCTATTATCAGCAGCCGGACCGATTGAGGTAAGGGGCCTTTCAGCCCTTTGGCCAAAACTGGAGCGAATTGCTGATGGTAACCATGCGTTGTTACAGGACATCAAACAGTTCCAGGACAAGAAAAAAAAGAAACAACAGCAGGATCAGCTTACTGTGCCCATGGCCATACTGTTCACCGTTATCCTCTGCCTGCTTATCTACCTGGCAGGAAGGTAGCCCTCCCACTATCATTCAAATGATAACGCCCAGCCCAAAGCAAATGATCTTCGACCCACATAGATTATCTTTGCGCCATGCATTATGTGTCGGCTGAAGGTCTTGGTAAATCTTTTGGTATTAAACCTCTGTTCTCCGGATTAAATTTTCATGTCTCAGAAGGCGACAAGATCGCCCTGATCGCCAGAAATGGTACCGGTAAATCCACCCTGCTGAGAATCCTCGCGGGCAAAGAGCATGAGGACCAGGGCAAGTTCTGGGTCAATAAAGATGTGGATATTGCCCTGTTTGAGCAAAATCCCGAATTTCTTGAAAACGAGACCATCCTTCAAAATATCTTCTTTCATAAACATCCGGTGATGGACGCCATCCGGGAATATGAGGATGCTATGGAAACAGAAGATTATATCCGGCAGGGTGAAGCCATCAGTTTGATGGAAGACAATAACGCCTGGGATTTTGATGCCAAGGTGAAACAGATCCTGGGGAAACTGCGCATCCATAATCTCCACCAGGTGGTGGGCACCCTCAGCGGTGGGCAGCGCAAACGGGTTGCCCTCGCCCGAACCTTGATTGATATTGGATTTGAGCACAAACACATCTTATTGATCATGGATGAACCCACCAACCATCTTGACGTAGAAATGGTGGAATGGCTGGAACATTTTTTAAATAAAGAAAATATCACTTTATTATTGGTTACGCACGACAGGTATTTTTTGGATGAAGTATCCAATGAGATCTGGGAAATAGACAACGGCCAGTTGTATACCTATAAGGGCGACTATGCAAACTACCTGGAGAAAAAGGCGGCTCGCATAGACAGTGAGTCAGCCAGTATCGACAAAGCCAAGAATACTTATCGCAAAGAGTTGGAATGGATGCGTAAGCAACCACGTGCACGTACAACGAAATCGAAAAGCAGGCAGGATAATTTTTATGTGGTAGAAGCCCAGGCGAAGAAAAGAATTGAAGACAACAAACTGGAGCTGGAGATGAAAATGAACAGGCTTGGGGGGAAAGTGGTGGAGATGAAAAAAGTTTACAAGAGCTATGGAGAGAAAACTATTCTGAAAGGATTCGATTACACATTTAAGAAAGGCGAGCGCGTTGGTATAGCAGGAAAGAACGGAGTTGGCAAATCAACCTTTATCAACATTGTGCAAGGCCTCGAGCAACCGGATAGTGGCAAAGTGAATATTGGAGATACGATCGTTTTTGGAAATTACTCCCAGGAAGGATTGGTGGTCAAGGAAGACATGCGGGTAATCGAATACGTGAAAAATATTGCAGAAAGTTTTCCGCTGGCTAAAGGCGGTTCGATCAGTGCATCACAGTTTCTGGAGCTTTTCCTATTCACTCCTGATCAGCAGTACACATATATTTCCAAACTAAGCGGCGGAGAAAAAAGACGGCTGCACCTGCTTGGCATTTTATTCAGGAGTCCTAATTTTCTCATCCTGGATGAACCCACCAATGATCTTGACCTTCCAACACTTGGGGTGCTCGAAAACTTTTTGGCAGATTTTCCAGGGTGCTTGATGATCGTTTCGCACGACAGATATTTTATGGATAAGCTGGTGGATCACCTGATCGTATTTGAAGGTAATGGAGAAGTAAGAGATTTTCCCGGCAACTATTCCGAATACCGCACCTATCTTGAATATGAGCAGTCCCGCAGGGATGCACCTACTCCACCGCCACCGGCAAAAACACTGGTTGATATCACTCCTACCATTGCTACCACCAATAAGAAGAAAGTCTCGTTTAAAGAGAAACGCGAATTTGAATTGCTGGAAAAAGATATTGCGGATCTGAACAAGGAAAAAGAATTGATCACTCAGTCGCTGGGCGGTTCAGATATTCCATTTGAGGAAATACAGCGGCTCTCAGCACGCATTGGAGAGATCTCCGGACTGTTGGATGAAAAAGAGATCAGATGGCTGGAGTTAAGTGAGGTGATGGATTGAAAAAACTATGCCAACTGGCAAAACCCTATTGACCAGCTCTACCCAACCGATCATTGATGGCAGCTCCGATCCCTTCATTGGGAAATATCTCTGCAACAATGATATCGGCATCTGAATTATCGAGTTCCCGTATTGCAGTGAACAGTTTTGCTGCTGCTTCATGGAGGTTTCCTGAAGGCGAAAGCACCTCATTTAGATAGGCCGTTGAATAAAAAGAAGTCAATGAAATGGTTGCTATCTTTTTACCGTGATGGATGGACATAAGTGCATGAACATCTCCCACGATCAACGGCTTTGAGGGCGCATAATGTGATTTCAATTGGCCGGGCGTATCTGGCTTTTCGTGCAAGAGGGAAAACCGGGGTGTTATTCCAGTCAACTTAAAAATGTCTTCTGCCGTTATGCCTCCTAGCCTGTAGATAACCACTTCATCAGCTTCCATACCCACAATAGTCGACTCCAGGCCTACCGAGGATTTGCCTCCATCCAGAATGTAGGGGATCTTGCCGTCAAGTCCTTCCCTGACATGACTTGCAGTAACGGGGCTAACATAACCCGACGGATTAGCTGAGGGAGCAGCAAGCGGAAAGTCCAGACGCTCGAGCAACTCAATTGTCATGGGATGAGCGGGGATCCGAACAACCACCTTATCCGATCCCGCCGTAACCAGGTTGGGCACCAGGGAAGACTTAGGCAACAGGTAGCTTAGTGGTCCTGGGGAAAATTGGGTTGCTAAATTCTTAATGGCTGAAGGGATCTCCGTAACATATCTTGCGGCAGCATCTATTGAGGCAACATGGATAATCAAAGGGTTGAAACGGGGCCTGCCTTTAACTTCGTAAATGTTGATCACCGCTTCATTGTTCAACGCATTTGCGGCCAGTCCATAAACTGTTTCGGTAGGAATGGCAACTAATTTCCCATGGCCAAGCAGAGCTGCAGCACGGTCAATGTCTTGTCCAATTTCAGTGATCATGGGTGCAAAGAACCGAAAATAATTCTAGTTTGACTTTCCATTTGCTAGTGCCCGGTTCAGTATAGATTTATCGCCGGTCATTTCCCAATGAATAAGGGTCATAGGAATGATACCTTTTCGAAGAAATTCGTCCATAAAATCTTTCATCAAGAATTTGCCTTCACGCTGCCTGGCGTATTCGGCAATTAAACGATCGATCTCTAATTTTCCCGAAACATAGCTGGTTTCATAACCCGGTTGTTGCAAATAGAAATGTTCTTCCCCCTGGATCGTCTCGCCGTCGGCAGGAAGTAAGCCCCAGGGAACCCATTTGGATGCAAATTTAGTGGCGCTGTCAAAATCCATAACCTGACCATGTTGGTAAATACCTCCAAGGCCGCGAGCAGCGCGTTGGGCCAGCATGACCCATACCAATTCTTCAGCCCTGGGCTTATTTCTATAGAGCCCTGTTTGCCACATCAGTTCTTCCATAGCTGTAGCCAGGCCCTCAGCCCTACTATCAAAAATATTGTAGAGTACAGGGACTTTGCGAATCGGGCTTTCGACAGGCTCAATCCTGTTCATCGCTTTGTCGATCCAATGAAACATATGGCACCTCATGGGAAAAGGATCCCTGTAATCGACTTCTGAAAAGAATCCCCTTAAACCAGTTGACGGCTGAAACTTACCCGTTTGCGCCATCATCGCTGGTTCCATATATTCCTTAACGGTCATGATCCGGTCGTTTTCCAGGAACTGTATAAAATCACGAACACCTTTTTTCATGACGGTGTCATAATCCGCAGCGTTATCAATGCGGGTCAATTGGGCCAGATCCCGGTTGCGGTGCTCGGTCAATCTCAAAGCTGTGTGCGCCCTGCTGAGTTCCCGCTCCAGCAACTGCTCATATCCTTCCCAGGTGTATGGCATCAGATGGACGTTGCGTATATACCAGGTGAAGTTCTCTTTGCCAACTCCCGACAGTTCCAGTTTAGTATTAGACTGGGCCTTGAGCCAGTCTGCAAACGAGTCTGACGCTTTTTGGGCTTCACGCGCGGCAAGGGCGAGATCAGGATAGCTCCCCTCTATAGAGACCGAAAAATCTGCCAGCTCTTTACTTTGTTGCTGGATGCTGGTAATTCCACGATTCCAAAGGTCTTTTGCATCTCCTGTAAGGTTCTTTCGCGCCTGCTGATAAACCTTTTCGGCATTTCTCAACCTGGAGGCAATGATCGCTGCATCGCCCTTTGACAATGGCATCTGGTACTCGGATAGTTCAATAGAGCCCGCAATATTAGGGCCTTCCCGTTCGGGGACATCGGAAGGGTAGGTATAAAACCATACATAAAAAGCGGGATCTCTTGACCAGGGTTGGATAACCCGGTGATCGAAATCCAATCCATTCATCTCTGCCCAAACAAGGTACCAGTCTACCTGGTGTTTGACCTGCCAGCGAGTGGTATCCACGGCTGCCAGGCGCGCCTTCCATAATTTCAAATCTTCCTGCTGCTTTTTCATTGCTGCGGACGAATAATCGGGTATGCCTTCTTTAAAGCGGGGAGTCTGAAAATCCCGCCATTCCTGAAATAAGGCAATCAGGTCTTCGTAACGGTTCTTCGTAACGCCCAGTCTGCCCGTGTCCGGACCGCAGGAAATGGCGAGGTTCAGGGCCAGCAATAGGAATATCTGTAACCCTTTACTTGTTATGGAATTGTTCATCTGATACTAAAATAACCAATAAAGACTTTGGTGCAACCCAAAAGGTGCCGGGCTTATGTAATTTTTTTCACCATAACATCCTGTTGAAAACACGAAAACTATGTACAAATCATTATTTATTTTGCTCGCTGTTAACCTGTTATTTATTGCCTGTTCACCTAAAATAAAACCCGTTGACAATATGAAACCGGACGTAACATTCTATAATACGAGATGGAAAATGGTAAGACTCACAGGGATAACCGTATTCCCTGTTTTGAAAAAAGACGTATTCATCCAGTTCGATGAAAAATCCAGGCAATTCAGGGGCTTTGCCGGTTGCAATAACATGATGGGCTCCTATAGTCTTGAACAGGGGGAATTAAAAATTGGACCCGCCGCCATGTCCAGGATGTTCTGCGATGGGCCCGCCATGGAAGTTGAGTATATTTTTTCGAAACTACTGGGGAACATAGACAGCTACGAGATCCAGGGTGACCATCTTTTTTTAATGCAGGACAAAAGAATGGTTGCTGAGTTTGAAGCATTGGATCTGTGATCATTTAATTATACGGTAACACCAGCGCAGCAGCTTCGCTTCGAAATCAAAAGGAGTTGTTGCTTTGGTGATATCCGTAATTGAAGGGGAATTAATCAATTCAGATTCCAGGTGGAAACTCCTGAGGTTGGTGGAAAAATAAACCACCCCGCCCGATGCTGTTTTTGAAAGGCATAGATTGATGAGCTCCACATGGTCTTGTTGGATATCCAAAAAATCCTTCATCATCTTGCTATTGGAAAAAGTTGGCGGGTCAAGTATGATGATATCAAAATGTTCATCGGGCAGATCGGGCAACAACTGTAAAACATCACCTCGGAGTAATTTATTTTTTTCATTCTCCATCCCATTGAGCACCAGGTTTCTTTTTGTCCAATCCATATAGGTATTGGACAGATCAATGGAAACTGTTTCGATGGCACCGCCAGCAGCAGCATAAACGGTGAATGATCCTGTATAGCAGAAAAGATTCAATACTTTCTTTCCCGCAGCTTCTTCCCGCACCATTCCTCTTGTAACCCGGTGATCGAGAAAAAGGCCGGTGTCCAGGTAATCACTGAGGTTCACAATAAATTTTAACCCGCCCTCTTCCACCGTAAATTCCTGCTTCTGATTCCCGGTTTTCAGGTATTGGCCCTGCCGGTCGGTTTTACGTTCCCGCATTTTACTGAAGATCATCAATGGATCAACCTTCAGAACATCCGCTACCTGCTGAATGCTCATATCCATCCATTCATGATATTCTTCATCCCCCAGATTATGTTTGCTCCTGTACTCGGCGACATATAAACTGGATCCATATACCTCTATGATTAGCGGAAACTCCGGAAGATCCCGGTCGTACAACCTGTAACATGCTATCCCCTGCCGCCTCGCCAGCTTGGATCGGTGGCGGTATACCTTCTCCAGGCGATTGCGAAACATTAAGTATTTACTTTCGGCGGCTAATGACATCTATACAAATCTACAAATGTTTAACTTTAACCATGTCCAATGCCAGAAGACAACAAGTAGATACGGTCACACTAAAGCTGAAAGGAGCACCGGCTTCTTTTGTTTTCAGAACCATCGAGGAGATCGAATCTATGCAAAGCGCCTCAAGTGCCCTTTCTCCCCACCGGCATAATTATTACACCATTATCTGGGTCAGGCAGGGCAGCGGACTTCATCATATCGATTTTCGATCTTACTCGGTTAACCCGGACACTATATATTTCCTCACTCCTGAGCAGGTGCATCACCTGCAGCTGGATGAAGGCGCAAAAGGCTACGTGTTACTTTTTACACCAGATTTTTTGCACGAACACGGACTTTCTCAACAATGGATCGAGAACACGGGATTTTTTTTCAGGTGTGATGATATGACACCATTCCATCTTGAACCCGGCATGAATATCGATAACCTGGACCACCTGGTCCATCATATCAGCGATGAATTTAATAAGGGCGACGAATATTATCTTGATGCCATTGCCTCCTGGTTGAAACTGTTCCTGCTCGAATGTAAAAGACAGTCTTCCGACCAGAAACCTGCGGCAGAAAGCAAGACGAATACCAGGGGCCAGTTGGTGAAGCAGTTCCGAAACTTGCTTGAATCGCATTTCGGGCAATGGCACAAAGTGGCCGATTATGCCCGCGAATTACACATCACGCCTAACTACCTCAATGAAGTGATATCCATGGAAACGGGGACTTCGGCCAAGGACTTCATTCTGAACCGGATCATGCTGGAAGCGAAACGATACGCCGGATTTGCAGAGTTAAGTGCAAAAGAAGTAGCTTATACCCTGGGGTTTGAAGACCCGAGTCATTTTAGTAAGCTTTTCAGACAGCACCAGGAGCAAAGTTTCTCTGATTTTAGGGAGATGAGCCGTAAAAAATACCATTAGCCCCATATTTTATACTTGCCCACACTGAACCGATGGCCTAATTTCGTTGTTACAACATCAATATTAAAATAAACAAAATGTCATCAACAGAAACAACACTTAAAACGTCTTGGGTAATAGACAGCTCCCATAGCGAAGTAAGCTTTAAAGTAAAACATTTGGTCATCACCACTGTAACCGGCAGGTTCAAGAATTTTAGCGGGAAAGTAGTCACCAGTTCCGATGATTTTACGGAAGCTGAGATCAGTTTTGCGGCTGAGGTAGACAGCATCGACACTGGCACTGAAGGAAGGAATACCCACCTGAAATCTGGCGATTTCTTTGACGCAGAATATTTTCCCCAGATAACTTTTGTAAGCACAGGCATGGAAAAGAAAGGCGATCACTACGTACTTAACGGTGACTTAACCATTCGTGGCACTACACTTCCTGTTTCCCTTGATGTAGAATACTTCGGCATCTCCAAGGATCCTTTCTACGGTAAAACAAAGGCTGGCTTTGAGATCAATGGTAAAATTCACAGAAAAGATTTTGCGCTTACCTGGGATGCCCTGACTGAAACTGGCGGTGCTGTAGTAAGCAATGAGGTGAAGATCCACGCCAATATCCAGCTCGACAGGGAAGATTAAGAGATTCTGTATAAGGTGATCATTGGCAGTATCATAAAAATCAGCCAGATCAACGTATAAATCAATATTTGAAGAACACCGGGCTTGTTAATGAGCCCGGTGTTTTTTTTGTCTTCTGCGCCGGTGGGCTGCTTCCTCCAGATCACTAATAGTCTTGACGATAGAAGCAGGATGAGGACAACCAGCAGATAATTTCGGGTGACATAGGTAACCAAGGCGAGAAGCAGCGAGCTTAAGACGATGAACAGCGTTTGAACCCATTTACTATGTTCAGGAAAAAGCAGTTCCAAAATCTGCCCGCCGTCCATAGGAAGCAGTGGCAGCAAATTGAATACATTCAAAAAGATAAACATCAAGGCAAGCTGGTAGAAAATATACTGGTGATTGACAGTAATTAAATACGCGCTGGCCATCCCTAAAATGATACCTGGCAAAGGACCTGCAGCGAGCACGGTCATTTTCTTACCTGAATCCAGTGATGCGGGTTGCCCCGTCACCATCGCGCCAAACAAGGGTATGAACAATAAGCGCACGTTTGAGTAGCCAAAGCTACGCATGGCGATAAAATGACCTGCCTCATGTACAATGATCACTGCGAGTAATAAAGCGATGCTCTTAACGTCACGAAATATCAGGTAGTAGATACCTGCATATAGGATAAGGCTGAGGAGTGTTCGTAAAGCCGGACTTCGCCTCATGCATTAGCTTTCAGCAGTTGTTCAAATTCCTCGAGGGAAACGATGCCTTGCTTTCTCCAAACTTCTTTTCCGTTTTTGTATAAAATAAAAGTGGGTAAGGCTTCCACCTTTTGTTGATTCATGAGGTCAGTATTTGCACCGCCATCCACATACTGCACCACTACCCCATTCTTCTTTTTAAGCTCGGCGATCACGGGTTCCATTTTTTTACAAGGCGGACACCAGGGAGCTCCAAAATCTATCAGCACCAGGCCTTTTACATTTGAATACTTCTGATACTCGGAAGCCGATATTTTACCTTTATCCGTTGCGCCTTCTACGGGTTTCGCTGCTTTTTTCCAGGCATTGAGACCCCCTTCCATATTAATGGCAGTAAAGCCTTTTTCGCGTAATGCAGCCGCTGCAGCCGCACTTCTGACACCACTGGCACAATACACGTAAACGGGCCTTGATTTATCAAGATGCTGCGTACGATCGTCAAATTGAGCCCTGTTGTTCCAATCAGCCTGCAGGGCATTTTTTAAATACCCGCTGTTATACTCACCCATCGTTCTTACATCAAGAATCTGGGTACCTTTTTCCGATATTTTTTTCTGAAACTCATCGAGGTTGAGTGAATGTTGGGCCGGGGTGCAGTTTAGAATCAGAAAAAGAAAAGCAAATAAGAAAGATATTCTTGGGATCATACGCGAAAATAGGCTTAAACTAGAACCAGTGGAAATCTTCTGAGCGGGGCATTTTCATAAATCCCTCTGAAAAATGTGGCGGGGGAACAGCCATTCGTCGGCGATCCATATCGATCCAGGAGCCATCAACGTTGATGGTGGCCGAAAGTTTCCCGTTGCAGTGAATGATATGGCGAATCGACCATCTTACCATATTTTCCCGGGCCTTGGTAAGATGGATATCGATGTCGACCTGGTCACCGAATTTGATTTCCTTCCTGAAAGAACATTCCTCCCTCAAAAGGATGGGGCCGATGCGGTTTGTTTCCAGCTCTTTTTCTGTGATCCCATGTTCGATCAGGAAACACATCCGGATATAAGCGCCAAGATCGTAATACTTTGAATGCAGCATATGGAAATTAGGATCCAGGTCGGACCACCGAACATCGATGAGCTTTTTATATTCCATATTTTGCAAGATTTAGCCTTGCGCAGCTATTCAGTTGACTAAGCTGGGCGCCGATATATATCTATTGTGGCGCGTTATACAACAGTTCGTAATACTGATGAGCCATTCTATTTGAATCAAATTCAAATCTTACATCCCGCATTCCATTCTTCACCACTTGCCTCCATGAAGCCGGATCATCATAGTAAGACGGAAGTATCTCGTTGTTCAGGATCTCATATATCTGGTCAAGATCATATTGATCCTGATCATGAACATTCATTTTTTCATAATCCACCGGCGGAACAACAAACCCGTTCTCACCATGCTTAATAAATTCAACGATCCAACCATCGTTCGTAGAGAAATTTACCGACCCATTCATCGCTGCTGTCATACCACTTGTTCCGGATGCCTCCCTGGGTACCCTCGGATTATTCAGCCATGCATCAGAAGCCTGCTTAAGACGCTTACTCAGATGCAACTCATAACCCGTACAAACAGCTACATTGTTGTAACCTTTACTTAAATGGACGAGGTAATTGAAATCACTGATCGCGGGATAATCAACGGGATAAGGCTTTCCGGCCCAGATGATCTGCACAGGATATTTCTTGTTTTTCAACAGTTTTTCAAACCTGACTTTGTCGCGCGTGATTAGTTCAGCTCGTTTGTAACCAGCAAATCTGCGCGCCCAGACAATAGTGAATACATCAGGATCCATTAATTTACCCGTTTGATCGGCCACCATATCGAAAGCCCTTTTCTTAAGGTATTTTTTTCTGTCAATGAATCTTTCTTCATTCTGTTCGTCCATCGCATAATACAGCTGCTTATCGGCCCAGTAACTCCAGTTCTGCGAATTGGTCACGTGAATGATATTGGCAATGCCAGGGTATTTACTCCACATTTTTCTGCTCACCTCACCATGCAATTTTGACACGCCATTCGCGAGCCTGGCAAACCTTAATGCCACCAGCGAGTGATTGAACTGATCATCAGTAATTCCGGTCAACTGACGTACTTCATCCAGTGTAAAACCGTTGAAATAAGTCATCTTCTGGCATAGATGTATATCGTGCTTTTCATTGCCTGCTTCTTCCGGTGTATGGGTTGTAAATACCAGCCTCTTTCTTACTTCTTCCTTACTCCCAAATTTCTTAAGCAGATGGAACACACAGGACACGGCATGGGCCTCGTTCATGTGATATACGTCAGGATTGAAATTGATCTGATCCAATAATTTTGCCCCGCCCCTGCCCAACAGAATGAACTGGGCCACCTTGGTGGCAACGTTCGCATCGTACAACCTGTGCGTGATCGTTTGGGAAACATAATCGTTCTCGGGAACATCCGTGCTCATAAGAAACAACGGCGCACTATTGAACACACCGGGAGCCAGGTACCAGACCTTTATCCAAACTGGTGCCTCATGAATATCCAACTGGAATTTGATCCCGGTGTCCTGTAAAAAATTATAGATTTTTTCATTCCACTGGACCTGCAAACTCTGATCCTGATTGCGGGCCTGATCGTAGTATCCGTATTTCCAGAGAATACCAATGCCGATCAAATTCTGCTTCAACTGGAAAGCACTTCGCAAATGGGAGCCGGCGAGAAATCCAAGTCCACCGCTGTATATTTTCAGGGGTTGATGGATCGCAAACTCCATCGAGAAGTAGGCAACTTTCGTGTTATATCTTGGATCGATGGAATAGGGTACGTTGTAATGGGTAAAATTAGACATGGTCAGGGTTTCCTTGCTTTATTTAAGGGTCGCAATATAAACGTAAAATGGATAATAAGATTGCAGCCATGTAGAATTTACACAAACCTGCCAAAAAAACGGGTGCTACTTAGTCCTGGCCTGGCTTTTCTTCTTTGCTTTATCCAGCTTTTTCGGATAGTTGTCATTGAAAAAGCACTTGATTCCGCGATGATTTCCACAGCCACTCAATTCGGTTACGGTAACCTTGTCAGTCGTGAATTTGAGTTCCAGAGAGCAGGGATCTCCGGCAGACGAATAAATGGCCGTACCAGCCTGTACCAGATCTGCCTCCCCCTTAATTTCCCCCGTACATTCCCCATTATTCTTCTCGAAATGAATGAAGAAATTCAGGCGCTGGGGCTTTGACCCGTCGCGCACACTGATAAAGTTCTTTTTGTCTTTCACATAATTACCCGTCCATTTAAAGCTGGCCCTGGCAGAATCGAGCGGATTGAAGACTTCAGCTTCTTCAGCCACTTCATTAGACTCCATCAGGATCAGGGTAAATGTGCCAACATTGTTGTAGACGTAAACTTTGCGGGAATAATAGATCTGTCCATCCCGCGCTTTTTTCTTCCGGTTTCGGGAAATGGTGAATTTTTTGTCGACCGAACCTTCCAGTTCAACATTTTTTTCAAGGCTGTTGTTGACCAGCGGCATTGCTGCCTTAAACACATTTTTCTTGTCAAAGCAAAGGATATAGGCCACCTGTTTTGCAGGAGTTGCGGCTTTAATAAGCAGGTAATGGTCTTCGTTTTTGTCTGAAGCCCGGCCCAGCGCGTAAAATTTCGGCTTGCCTGTTTTGAAATCCTTTTTGAAAAGGGTGTCCGGAATGAATTGCTTGACCAGTTTCGGGTTAATGAGTGCCGAATCGCCTAATTTATTGTCCAGGCTGGTGTCAGCGAGGCTGTAGGGCAACACTAGTTCGGGGAATGATTCAACAAAGTCTTCCGCAGAAATGGACTCCTCGCTGTTTAACGACTTCTTCCCGGATTTACAGGAAAAAAGGGCAGCGATTAGAAAAATACATACGAAGGTCCTGATCATAGGGTCAAGTTATATAAATTCTGCCAAAGACCATGGCCATGCAAAATCAGTCAAAATTATTTGATTCAAAAAATAAATTTAGATTTGTCTAAATAATATTTTCCCCTGCATGACATACTCCACCAGTGAAGAAAATTACATCAAGGCAATCTATCACCTGCAGGGAGATGAGGGCATGGTGACCACCAACGAGCTCTCTACAGAGCTAAAAACGAGGCCCGCTTCTGTGACCGACATGTTGAAGAAACTAAAGGTTAAAAAACTGCTGATCTACGAGAAATACCAGGGCTTTCGGCTCAGTAACGAAGGCAGGAACGTGGCCCTGGGGATCATCCGGCGTCACCGGCTCTGGGAGTTTTTCCTGTCGGAAAAATTGAAATTCAGCTGGGATGAGGTACACGAAGTGGCCGAACAATTGGAACATGTGACCAGTAAAAAGCTCATAGATAAGCTTGACGAATATTTGGGATTTCCGAGGGTGGATCCTCATGGAGATCCGATCCCCGACCAGCATGGGAAGATCGCTACCCATGAACGGATTTGCATAACGGCTATTCCTTTACATCAGGTGATGGAAGTTTGCCATGTTGGTAACCAGACCCCGGAGATGCTTGATATCCTGAAACACAATCATATCTCTATGGGTACACGGATGGAGGTCAGGAAGAAATTCAGTTTTGACAATAGCCTGGAAATCAGGATCGGCAGGCACCAGCCCTTCATACTCAGTGAGGCGGTAGCGAAATTCGTATGGGTCAAAAAAATTGATAACCCATGATGGTGATCGAGAATTTCGTTAGGGAGGTTGGCCCAGTATGGTCGGCGCTGGCTGCCACTACATTCACATGGCTGGTAACCGCAGCAGGCGCTTCACTTGTGTTCTTTTTCAAAACCATCGACCGAAAAGTACTTGACACCATGCTTGGCTTCACCGGAGGTGTGATGGTTGCAGCCAGTTTCTGGTCTTTGCTGAATCCGGCCATTGAAATGTCGGAACGCTTGTACCCCACCATGAAATGGATGCCGGCAGCAGTGGGGTTTCTCTGTGGCTCCCTGTTTATCTTCGGGCTTGATAAATACATGCCCCACCTCCACATTAATTTTGGGGAACATGAAAGCGAGGGTCTCAAAACCCAATGGCGTAAAACGACCCTGCTCATTTTAGCCATCACCCTGCATAACATCCCAGAAGGTTTGGCAGTTGGCGTTTTGTTTGGCGCGGCGGCCAATGGGATGCCAGAGGCGAGTATTGCAGGTGCAGTTGCCCTGGCCTTCGGCATCGGGATACAGAATTTTCCTGAGGGCCTGGCCGTCTCTGTCCCTTTGAGGAGACAAGGCCTGAGCAGGTTCAGAAGCTTCTGGTACGGACAACTCTCGGCCATTGTAGAACCCATTGCTGGTTTGATTGGCGCGGTTGCGGTTATTTATATGCAGCCCATTCTTCCTTTTGCCCTCTCTTTTGCTGCAGGAGCCATGATCTATGTAGTAGTGGAAGAGGTGATCCCGGAAACACAAAGGGATAAATACACTGACCTCGCGGTGCTGGGCTTCATCGGAGGATTCACCGTTATGATGGTGCTGGATGTGGCCTTAGGGTAAGGATTGGCTAATTGGCTAATTAGCTAATTGGCTGATTCTTTAGGCCTTTGTCGCTAATTAGTTATCCGAGATTTATCTGGATTCATCTTCGGGGATCCTGCTACCATATAAACCGACTGAAATGTAAGCAATTAGCTAATTAGCTAATGAGCCAATAAGCTAATTGCTTACCTTCACCCTCCCAAATCAAACAATAATTAGATGGCTGAAAAAATCAAAGTTGCGAACCCGGTTGTTGAACTGGATGGCGATGAAATGACCCGTATCATTTGGAAATTCATTAAGGAAAAACTCATCCTCCCCTATGTGGAAATTGATATTAAATATTATGACCTGGGTTTAGAATACCGGGACGAGACCAATGATCAGGTGACCGTGGATGCGGCAAACGCAATTCGCCAATATGGCGTCGGTATCAAATGTGCCACCATTACACCCGATGAAGCAAGGGTAAAAGAATTTAACCTCAAGCAAATGTGGAAGAGCCCGAACGGAACCATCAGAAATATCCTTGATGGCACTGTTTTTCGCGAACCCATCGTGATAAAAAATATTCCCCGCCTGGTGACCACCTGGGATGCGCCGATCATTGTGGGTCGTCATGCCTTCGGTGACCAATATCGCGCTACGGATTTCGTGGTACCCGGAAAAGGAAAACTTACCATCAAATTTGAAGGCGAAGACGGTCAGGTGATCGAACATGAAGTGTTCCAGTTTAAAGGGCCCGGAGTTGCTATGAGCATGTACAATGTGGATGAGAGTATTATCGGATTCGCACGCAGCTGTATGAATATGGCGTTGCAAAAAGGATGGCCGTTGTACATGAGTACCAAGAACACCATCTTGAAAAAATACGATGGCCGTTTTAAAGATATCTTTGAAGAGATTTATAACAACGAGTTCAAGGCGAAGTTTGAAGCTGCCGGTATCACCTATGAGCACCGTCTTATTGACGACATGGTGGCGAGTGCCCTAAAGTGGAATGGCAATTTCGTTTGGGCCTGCAAAAACTATGATGGCGACGTGCAAAGCGATACGGTGGCCCAGGGCTTTGGATCACTCGGTCTTATGACGTCCGTTCTGGTTACACCTGACGGCAAAACCATGGAAGCTGAAGCTGCTCATGGTACCGTGACCAGGCATTACCGGGATCATCAGAAAGGAAAGCCAACCAGTACCAACCCGATCGCGTCTATATTTGCATGGACAAGAGGTCTTGCTTTTCGCGGTAAATTGGACGATAACCAGGCGCTGATCAACTTTGCCAATGCACTGGAAGCGGTTTGTATTGAAACTGTTGAAAGCGGGAAGATGACAAAAGATCTTGCAGTCTGTATCCACGGAAATAAAGTAAACCATGGTGACCACTACCTGTATACGGAAGAGTTCCTGGATGCTATCGATGAGAACCTGAAGAAGAAATTAGCTTAATCAATAATATAAGTCAAAGTCAGAAGTCGGATTGCGATGACTTCTGGCTTTTGATTTTTCACTATGACTGAAAAACTTTCACAATTAGCCGCCCAACTAGAAGGAGATCTGCATGTTGATCAGCAGATGAGGATCCTGTATGCCACCGACGCATCCGCTTATCGTGAATTGCCCATCGC
>JANMHK010000189.1:0-2885 GCA_031375135.1 Sphingobacteriales bacterium
CAGGTCCAGGTTCCTTATAGCAACAAGCCGGGCGTAATCTCTTATATAGGCACCACAACAAACGATCTCAGGGAGATCAGGCAAAAAACACAGTACCTGGCCACCAATATTTATGGTGAGTATGAGAACAAATTCTGGGGCGATCATTATTTCAAAGTGCTTGGGGGTTTCAACTATGAGCAATCTACTTTTAACTCACTAACTGCCCAGCGTAACGGACTGATCTTCGACGATGCCACAGATCTCAACCTGGCACTCGGACAATCCATCCTCACTGCCGGGGGCTATGAGCAGTGGGCCATCGCAGGTGGTTTTGGAAGACTGAACTACTCGTACAAAGACAGGTATTTGCTCGAAGTGAATGGCCGTTATGATGGTTCATCCAAGTTCCCTTCAAATCAACGTTATGGATTCTTTCCTTCGGTGTCTGCCGGTTGGAGAGTTTCTAAAGAAGGATTTTGGAACATGAATCCTAAGTTCATTTCCGATTTAAAAATCAGGGGTTCTTATGGTTCCCTGGGTAACGGTAATGTAGCGTCTTATTCATTCCAGGAACAGTTCAATATTGCTCAATCTGGCATGATCATAAATGGGGTGCGGCCACAGCAAACCAGTAGGCCGAGTGTACTGCCTGATGGTCTGACCTGGGAAACTTCTACTACCAGTAATATTGGTCTTGATATGGCCTTCATGCAGAACCGGTTAAGGTTTGTAGGAGATGCATACATCCGTAAAACCACAGATATGTTTACCGTAGGCGTAACCCTGCCATCTGTTTTTGGAGCAACTCCACCGAGAGGAAATTATGCTGACCTGGAAACAAAAGGCTGGGAGATCTCGATCAACTGGGGTGATAAATTTAATGCTGGTGGCAAGCCCTTCAACTATGATGTACGGTTTACGTTGGCCGACAATACAGCAAAGATCACCAAGTATAATAATCCACAGTTGTTGCTGAGTGATTATTATGTGGGCATGAAGGTCGGTGAAATCTGGGGTTATAAAACCCTCGGGTTCTTTACCTCTGCGGATGATATTGCCAAGCACGCCAATCAGAAATTATTCCTGTCAACTGCTTCCGGAGCAACATATCCCGGAGATATTAAACTGGAAGACACGAATGGCGATGGTACTGTGAACTTTGGATCCAACACATTGACTAATCCCGGGGATAAAAGGATCATCGGTAACAGTGCTCCCCGTTATATGTATGGGATCAATCTTGGTGCAGACTGGAATGGGTTCTTCTTTTCGGCGTTCTTTCAGGGAGTGGGCAAGCAGGATTGGTTTCCTAGTTCAGAAGCAGGGGTATTCTGGGGCCAGTATAACAGGCCATATGGTAAAATCCCCAAGTGGCAGCTGAATAACCATTGGACTCCCGACAATCCAAATGCATTATTGCCTCGTTATGTTTCCCGGCTCGCTAATCGCAATGGTGGAATACTCAGGGAGGCTCAAACAAGGTATATTCTCGATGTCTCCTATCTCAGGTTGAAGAACGTTCAGTTGGGATATAACCTGCCGGATAAGTTGATCAGCAAGATCCATGCATCGAATGCAAGGGTGTATGTTTCCGGAGAGAATATCTTGACCTTCACTTCCCTCTATAAGATCACAAAGGATATCGATCCGGAGAATACCGGTCCTTCGGATCAGTTATTCACTTCTGGCAATGCGGGTGATGCCTACAATTATCCAATCATGAAAGGCTTGGTTTTTGGCCTGTCTATCACATTCTAACACCCTACAATCAAATTATATGAAACAACTATTTTTCTTACTGATTATAATAGCCGGATGTTTAACGGGGTGTGATAAACTGGAACAGACCCCACAATCGACGGCCTCAAGAGAAGCCGTATTTGGGAGTGAAAAAGGCCTTGAACTTTATGCGACTTCATTCTATGGTATTCATCCATCGGCAAATAATATTTTTGTGGCGGATAATTTATCGGACTATGCCGCGAGAAGGGATGTGCCCAGGTTTATCAGGAGCGGGGCTTATTCTTCCAATATATCTGATAACACATCTGCATCAGCCTCTGATCTGGTTGCCCTGGGACCTGATTGGGATTGGGGCTGGGGACAATTGCGGAACGTTAACTACTTCATTCAAAATCTAGCCACTTCGCCCCTTCCTGCTGATGTAAAGAGAAATTACCTGGCGATTGCCAGATACTTCCGGGCATTCATTTATTTTGAAAAAGTGAAACGATACGGCGATGTGCCCTGGATCAATAAAGCACTTGATGTGAATGACCCAGACCTATTCAAGGCAAGAGATCCGCGTACACTGGTCATGGATTCAGTACTTGCTGATATTACTTATGCCAGTGAGAATATTGCGCTTGCAAACGATCCTTCGAGGAGCAGGGTCACCAAATGGGTGGCTTATGCATTCAAGGCAAGGCTATGTTTGTATGAAGGCAGTTTTAGGAAATATCATACTAACCTGAACCTTCAGGCCACCGCCCCTGCCTGGTTGAACAATGCTGCAGTGGCAGCAAAAAAAGTGATGGACGACGGCGGTTTCAGGATCTTTGAAGGAGCCGGAGTAAAAGGATCGTATCGGGCTTTATTTACAACGATAGCGCCCAATTCCCAGGAGATCATGTTGGCCGCCATATCTGATGTTACGCTGGCCGTGCTTCACCCTGCGAATTGGTTATACACCAGTGCAACAACCGGTGTGCGGCTTAGCCTGATCCGGTCATTTATCCATACATACCTGAATAGTGATGGCACACCCTTCACTGATAAACCGAATTATCAGACCATGCTATTCAAAGACGAAGTGAAAAGCAGGGACTCCAGGCTGGAGCAGACGATCAGGGCCGGTGCATATAAACGCGTAAGTGGAACTTCCACTCCGGCTGCTCCGCCAG
>JANMHK010000311.1:0-9030 GCA_031375135.1 Sphingobacteriales bacterium
TAGCTTCACGGCGATGTCAACATTTACATCGATATAATCGGGATCATCTTTATAATTTTTCACAAAACGGCCACTGAACTCGCCGGTTCCTACTACGAATTTTCCCTGCCGATCGACCAGCGTGAGGATACCCAATTTGAACTTCTGGCCAGTCTTATAATCATCTGCCCCGAAGGCCGGTGCCATATGAACGATGCCCGTGCCATCTTCGGTAGTAACAAACTCTCCGGTTACCACCTTAAACGGATCTGCATCCGGGGTGATCTCCCGGATTACGTCCAATGAATTTGCCTCAAATGGAAGCAATTGATTGTACCTCAATCCCTCGAGGGATGAACCCTTAACCGTTCCCACAATCTTCCACGGCAATAGCTTATCGCCCTCTTTGTATGTACTCAGATCGACGTCCTGCGCTTCTTCCTTGAAATATTTAGTGACCAGGGCCTTGGCCAGGATAACAGTGGAAGGCAGCCCCGTATAAGGATTAAAAGTTTTGACGATGGCATACTCAATGCCTGGTCCAACGGCAAGTCCTAAATTAGAAGGCAGGGTCCACGGCGTGGTGGTCCAGGCCATGATATATAATTTTCCCGTGGGTTCAAGATCAGCATCTTTTGTGGCAAACGTATTAAGCGTTTCATACAAGGGATGATTGACATTGATATGATCCCTGCCGGCTTCAGCTGTTAATGGAACCTGGAACAAGGCACTAGCACTGGTATCTTTCACATCTTTATAGGTTCCCGGCTGGTTCAATTCATGAGAACTCAAACCCGTTCCTGCAGCGGGCGAATAAGGCTGGATACTGACACTTTCGTACAGCAGGCCTTTCTGATATAACTGCTGCAGCGCCCACCAAAGGGTTTCGATGTACTCGTTGGTGAACGTGACGTACGGATCTTTTAAATCAACCCAATATCCCATTTTGCGAGTGAGCTCGTCCCATTTGTCTTTATACCGCAGCACCGCCTCCCGGCATTTCTGGTTATACTCTTCAACGCTGATCTTCTTGCCAATATCTTCCTTGGTGATCCCAAGTTCTTTCTCAACACCCAATTCAATGGGAAGACCGTGGGTATCCCAGCCGCCTTTCCGTTTAACCTGGAAACCCTGCATCGTTTTATAGCGACAAACCATAACCTTTAAAGTCCTGGAAATCACGTGATGAATGCCGGGCATGCCATTGGCACTCGGGGGACCTTCATAGAACACAAAAGGAGTGGCACCTTCGCGCAACTCAACACTTGCTTCAAATGCCCTGTTTTGCTGCCATCCTTCCAACACATCCTTCTCAAATGCAGGCAAATTCAAATGACCATATTCCTTGTATCTGGACTCCATAAGTTTATTCAGAAAGGTGGCAAAATTAAGGATAAGAAGGCAGCATTCAAGTTTTTCGACGAATGGACAAAAAACATCCGTTTCCTCAATCTATTGGCTCCTAACCACTAGCAAACAATCGGTCTTGAGTTGAACAAGATTTAAGCTGAGTTGGGCCAAACAACGATACTAAAAAATCGAAACATCACGTTAATGAATGGAGCAGTAGCCTGAGTTATCCACAGAAACAGTACTCTGGCACAGTTATGGAATAATATGTTTAAGACCGTATACCTATCAAAATCCATGCTATGAAGACTATGCAAAAGGCAAAGAAGCTATTTGCTTCGATTTTCCTGCATAAGCAGGGGCATTACAAGGCAAGATTAAGGTCCTCCATTTTGAAAAGAGAGGAGTCGCTCAATAAAATATTTATGGTACGCTACAAGATGGGAAATCTGTAGTCAACTTCTTCCAGGGTTTAGGGATTAGGGATGGAGGGGAGCCGATGCTTCCCTCCCCTTTTTACCCCATCAAGATCAGTCCCTTAGTGTTTTGCTGCCATCCGGCTGCACCGTAAACCTGAACGTATAGAAACGTTGTTTTTTGATCTTATCATCGTCAGAAGCAGTAGCCAGCGGCGTAACCCCGCCTTTATAATAATTCAGGATTTCAACTTTGGCATATTTACCTAAGGCGGTGCGAATGACCAGCACCCTTCCTGGTATCGGCGTCAGCAGATTCGCTGTTGCATTATAAACATACCAGCCCCTGTTACTTCCCGCAGGAATCGCATAATTTGAAGTCGACAAGTCAGTGCGAAAAACGGAATCCGTTGAAATGAGTTTAAGGTCTTCGAAGGTTCCGATCTGGACGAAGGCCCCACCATTTCCCGGGCCACTGATACCGCTGTTTGTGATGATGCTTGTTCCACGAAAACCAATATCCCATTTAGTGGAATTAGAATCAGTAGAGGGTATGATCTTATTGTTCTCCAGACTGTAAAACGTGTATTTGCCACTGCCATAAGGCTGGCCTATGGATGAGAAGCCGATAATCGTGTCTGCAACGATATCGCGTGCAGTTACTACACTCAGCGGTTGAGCGGCACTGTTATTGTCCTCTTTACTGCAAGCTGAAAATACGAGGGCCGCAAACATGATTACTGTAATTCCTTTCATTGTTGTTTTCATTTTTCCTCTTTTATTAATGTTTATGTTTATTCATGAAATCGTATCCCACACTTAGATACCAGTTGACTCCTGGCTGACCAGGCAAATTCAGTTCATCTTTATAGTTAAAAACGTTGTCGATGCCTGCCATCAGTCTGATGCCATTTTCAAATTTCTTTCCGCCACTTACATTCAGTTGCAGGTAGCCATCAGCAAACTCGTCTTCACGATTGATCACGCCATTTCCATCAACATCCGTGGTACCCCATCTACTTCTCCAAATTCCTCTTCCGGTGGCAAACCAGCCTGTTTTCTGCCACTCATGAAACATTTTTAAATTGGCCATGTGTGTTGAACGGTTGGGAAGACCTGCGTATTCACTTCGTTTCATTTTCCTAGAGTTGCCTGTTTCGATGTCTCGTGTAAATACTTTTCCTTCTTTGATATCATCGAGTACGTCTTTATCCGCAGTCATAAGATATTGGTACCCACCTGTGAACTCCACCTGTCCTTTTTTCCAATTGCCCTCAAATTCCAACCCTTGTGTTAGAGCCCTGCTTATGTTCAGGTAACTGAAGATCTGCCCACCGTTTGTTTTGTATGCTATAACATCCGTCAGGATCAAGTTGTTGATGTCGTTCCTGAAAATATTCCATTTGAAATGAAGTGATTTGGCAGGACTGTAATGAAATCCCGCGTTGATTCCAGTTGATGTTTCCGGACTTAGATCTGTCAGTTTATTATAAGATGGCGTGAGATTATCGATCTGCCCATTCGCCACGAGCTGCTGTATCTCATCCCTTGCCACAAGCGAGCCAAAAACGGAATAACCGCCGGCAGCCACGTTTGTAAAATTGAGGTAGAGCTGCCTGAAATCCGGAGCCTTGAAGCCCCTGCCCAATGACCCGGTGACACTCATTTTATCGTTTACCTGATACCTGAAAGCGAGCTTAGGACTTAATACTGAGGCATAAGCCTGGTTGGCATCAAAACGCATTCCGCCGATGACAGATATTTTCTTCACCGGTATCCATTCCGCCTGGACGAAACTGTAACCGATATTATTGGATCGCTGTGTCGATAATGAATCGTACCTGTTGGAGCTAACGCCTTCATGAATATATCCGCCACCGGCATTCATGTTGAAACGATCACTCATGAACAGATCAGTCTGGTTCTCCATCCTATAAAACTGCTGCCTGAACTGATCATTGTAATTCACTACAAGATCTTTCACGTCCAGCTTCTGCACAGATTGAAATGTGGATATATAACCGCGGAACTGGGTTTTGATTTTAGATGAGATTTGGTGTGATAAGACGGGATTGAAATTAAGATCCTTATTCACTTCACTACCTGTTGAGACGATGTTTTGTCCAAGGTTTTGAACCGTAATGCTATTGGTAATATCCTCCAGATTGTATCTCAACGTGGCTGATAATTTCGTCTTAGGTGAGAACTCATAGCCGGCCTGATACTGGTTGGTAAACCTCCAGAACGGTTCAACCGTTTTTTGCCGCGATCCGGGAAGCAGGGTGTACCCTTCAGAACTGTTTGTATTCACGAATGCGGACCCGAACAATTTCCCCCTTTTGATGGAACCGTTAACTGAAGCGTCAATGGTGTTAAAACGTCCGTATCGCACAGTGGCTGATAACCTGTCCGCTGAAGGTTGATCTGTAATAATATTGACTACCCCGGCGAGTGCTTCCGATCCATATAAGGAAGATGAAGGTCCTTTTACGATCTCGATCCTGCGGATATTCCCAACAGCAATACGAGAAAGGTCCAACACGCCACCCATTCTACCGATCAAGGGTTCCCCGTTCAACAAAATGAGTGTATAATCAGCGGAAAGTCCCTGCATCTGGAGTCCTTTTCCAAAGCTTTCCGTAATGAATAATCCGGTTTGTTCTCCCAGTATATCGTTCAATCTAAGTGATCCGCTTTGGGTAATTCTTTTCCCCTGGATGATGGTTGTGGGGACGGCCACGTTGGAAAGTTTTCTTTCACTGCGGGTAGCCGTAACTACCACTTCCTCCAGCGGGCTGTTGAATAATGTACTGTCATCTTGTGCGTGGACACAAACAAAAGCAGTTATACATAACAGT
This sequence comes from Sphingobacteriales bacterium, assembly GCA_031375135.1. Classification (GTDB taxonomy): domain Bacteria; phylum Bacteroidota; class Bacteroidia; order Chitinophagales; family Chitinophagaceae; genus Pollutibacter. Next base: position 4,604 of record JANMHK010000311.1, read on the forward strand.
GTGAATAGCATTTTCATTAACGAGGCAAAGCTTCGACAAACACCATTGAACAATATCATCAGATTGTCATAATTCTGTCTACTGGCATCATATGACGATCGGATGACAATAAAAAAAGCGCAACTGATATTGCGCTTTTTTTTTCCTGACCAACGTCATTTATAATGTCAAACCCAGTGATATAAAAAAATTTCTGCCGTCAGACGGAAGTAAACCCGGACCGGGATAACCTCCTGCCCTTCTGGTGAAATACCTCTCATTGGTGAGATTATTTATACCGCCTTTGACATTGACGTGCTTGTTAAAGACGTAGCCGGCACTGATATCAGTGATAGTATATGAGGGTATCAGGCCGTTTTGTCCATTCGCGGTTGGAGTAAACGTATTATTAGCGTCGGCATAAGCCTGATCAACATAAGAAAGCTGCCCAGTGACAGAAAACCCTTTTAATTGGTATGTTAGTCCAGTGCGAAGAATATTCATCGGTGCATTCTCCACTTTCTTGTTTTTGAGGTTAGTCTTCACCAGGTCGTTCCCGACTTTCTGCACCAGTTGCAGGTCGCCAAAACGGGCATCGGTATAACCGTATGAAACGAATAGGCTCACATCGCCCCATTTGCTATCCGGTATAAATGCTTTAACCGGATTGAACTCCACCACGCCTTCGAAACCTTTACTAACACTGTTTCCCACGTTGGTGGTCAAATTATAAAAACTGCCGTCTAGCCTTTGTTGAGAGATGGTGCCTATCCTGTTATTATACTTAAGGTAAAAAGCACTGACATCAAAATAAAGAAAAGAACCCAGGCGGCCCCGGTAGCCAAGATCTGCATTATATCCTTTTGCATCCTTCAGATTGGGGTCGACTTCGTTTGTGGTGGGAGGTGCGGTCAGGTCGGCAAATTGCATGGGCCGGTATGCCTGTGTCATGTTGCCATAAAATTCTGTGGTTGGACTGAGGTGATACTCGGCACCAATGCCAGCCAGGAAGAACGCGCGGGCTCTTTCCTGGTTTTGCAGGTAAATAGGATTCCTGTTTGTGTAGCCGTTTACCCCTGTAGCTTTTGCGGAGATCCATTCGTAGCGGACACCGGGGACCAACAGGAATTTTTCTGATATTCTGAAAATATTCTCCGCGAAAACTGCCACATTATTAGTGCGATAGTCGATGTCCCTTGGCCATACAGGATTGGATCGGGTGATGTCATAATCGCTTCCAGTAGTGCCTATCCCATCACGATACCGGTAGGTATTACCGCGATAATAACGGACGCCGCCTGAAAATGAATGATTGGCGCCCAGTAACGAGTAATCCCCCAGGTAGCGGGCTTCCGTGCCAAAATTCCGATAGTTGTCAATATCTACGGTCCGGTTATTATACGTTCCCGTAGCCGTATTGATCGTATCATTTATGGTGACGGCCCTGACATAGCCCACACTGTTTCGGTCACCCTGGATATTGAAAACTTTGACATTCAATTTATGTTTCTCATCGAACCTGTAGTTCGCAATCAGTGCGGTTGTCAACCATTCTATGTCCATCCAGTTCCTGCTTCGCGTGCTTTTGCGTGTGTCAGCGGCAAAATTAGCGTCCGTCAAACCGCCGGGTTGCCTGGAATTGATATGGCTCTTCATGACTTCTGCAGTCAGGGAAAGTTTTTCGTTTAGCCTCCAGGTGAACGTTCCGAATCCTGAATTAGTGACGTACTTGCTATTCTCCCTCCAGCCATCAGCGCTCCGTCGGTCAAAGTAGGCGTAATAATGGAACTTTTTGGTTTCCCCACCGATCGCATTATAGGTATTGATCAGGCCGTAACTGCCTGCAGTTTGCTGCATTTCCACCTGAAAGGGCTTATTGATTTCACTGCCATTCCGAAGAATATAATTGACCATGCCGCCGAACTGAGGTCCGTATTGGAGAGAGCCATGTCCCCGGATCACTTCAATTCGTTGCACCGCTTGTAGCTGGGGGTTGTAATAAGCTTCGGGGTAGCCGAAGGGATCAGCCGATATATCGTAACCATTCTGGCGCACATTGAATTCCCAACTCCGGTTAGGACTCAGTCCCCTTGCGGCGATCCCGATCTGGATGCCGCTGCCATCACTTTCCCAAACCTGGATGCCGGGAATTTTAGCCATAACCTGTCGCATGGTATTCGTCACCACGTTGCCTTTGACATTATCCATAACGATCAGGGCATTCTTCTTTCCGGCATAAATGCTGGTTCCAACAATTTCGGGCAGCTGTTGGATATCCGATTTACTGCCCAATCCCACTACAGTAATTTCAGGCAGGTATTTATGGTCCTTCCCCGTGGTATCCTCCCCGTCTTGCGCAATAGTAAATAGAGAGGCCGAAAGAGAAATAATAAGCAATACAGTCTTCGTCATCATGTTCATCATTGAACGGCGAAGTTCTGCATTGGCAAGCGACGATATTTACGAAATAGGAAAATCGATTGACGAAAGACGGAAATGTAAGTGAGTTGGCCGGTTAGTGTGGTAGCCGGTTAGATGGTTAGTGAGTTAGGCGGTTATTGTCTCATTCAACATCATTGGCTAAATGGCCCATTGGCTCATTGGCTAATTGGCTAATTGGCTCATTGGCTCATTGGTGCAAACTTCGCGATATCGATCATATTGCGCGGAAACCCTAACGGCCTGAAGGGCCCCTGAAACATTTATGGATAATTGCCGGGAAGAATTAGTCAATTAGCTAATCAGCCAATGAGCTAATTCCTGATGAGCTAATTAGCCAATCAGCTAATTCCTGATAAGCAACTCGCAGGGCTTGAGTCCGGTGTGCTTTTTGAATGCGGTAGAAAAATGAGAAATAGATGAATAACCCAACATGGCGGACACTTCAGAAACATTCAGCCCTTTCTCGTAAAGCAGGTATCGGGCGTGTTCCATGCGCTGATTCTGGTAAAAATCAAAGATGGTAGACCCGAACATTTCCTTAAACCCTTTTTTCAGGTAACATTCGTTGATGGCGACCTTACGGCTCAATTCCTTAATGGTAATGGGATCGCCAATATGCTGGATCAGGATCTCCCTCGCCAGGGAGATTTTGTCGCGGTCGGCTTCATTGTTCAGGAACTTACAGCTGATGGGAGCTGGCTCTTCTTTCAACCCAAGCATACACTCCATGCTGTACAGCAGCAGGATCTGCGTTTGGGCATTGATAAAAATATTCTCGAGGGTATCGGAGTAATTGTGGTTCAACAGCGCTTCGATGGTGGTACGCATCCGGCTGCAAAGGGGCAAGGCTCTGGAAAACGAAGAAAGATGCTTGAAATTCAATACATCATCGGTCATGTCGACTGTTTTCATGCCTTTCACGAACTGCGCAATGTGGGCATGGTCAAACCTGAACTCAACCACATCAACTGTGGGCAATTTTTGCTCACAGCTTCTGGACGCATTCAGCCGGCATTGGTCACACTCTATCTGCTTTTCTGAACAATATGCATTCCCCAGCACGCAGAACCGAAGTTCCATATGATTCTGGGAGGGATCGTCAGCGTTCACATGGTAAATGAACATCCCTGTGTCCTCCGCATTCCAATAAGAATGGCGCTTATAGCGACGGATCTGATATTTCCAGGTGCCGGGAATCTGCTTTTCCTTGCTGAACAGCAGCTCCAATTCACCCAGCATCACCTGCTGTTTGTGGGCTAACGTCACTATATCTTCTCCTATCTCCATCAGCTGCAAAGATAAGAATAGATTGGTTGAATTGTGGGTTTGCAGAAGGTATTGATTGTCAAACAATTGTAATAATAGCGAGGAATAGTAAGATGTGAATAATTAGCCAGTCAGCTAAATGACGGTTTACCCCATATTCTGGCCCATTTTCGCTAAATTTGCCCTTTCTTAAAAACTGGATTAAATCCGTTGTTTTTCACGCAAATATGAGTACAGAAACGAATGAATTAGTACCGTCCCTATCCGGTGGATACGGCGCAGAAAGTATACAGGTTCTGGAAGGTCTTGAAGCTGTCAGGAAACGTCCTGCCATGTACATTGGTGATATCGGAGTCAAAGGTCTGCATCACCTCGTTTATGAAGTAGTAGACAACTCTATTGATGAAGCACTGGCCGGTTATTGCAAGAATATTTTTGTCACCATTCACGAAGACAATTCGGTTTCCGTAAAAGACGATGGCCGCGGAATTCCAACCGGGATACACTCCAAAGAGAAACGTAGTGCGCTTGAAGTGGTGATGACCGTATTACATGCCGGTGGCAAGTTCGACAAGAATACCTACAAGGTATCAGGTGGTCTTCACGGTGTGGGTGTGAGTTGCGTAAACGCTTTGAGCAGTACGCTTCACGTGAAAGTTTGTCGCGAAGGCAAGATCTTCGAACAGGAGTATCACCGCGGCGCACCTGCTTATAAAGTAAGGGAGATCGGAACAACTGAT
>JANMHK010000315.1:0-4483 GCA_031375135.1 Sphingobacteriales bacterium
CACTAAGCTTGTTAGTAAACTGTATCCGAATATCAAGGTACTCGTGCTCACTATGTATGAAGATGAAAGATTTGTGTCGCATCTCATGGAAAACGGAGCCAACGGTTATCTGTTGAAAAGCGCTGATCCTTCTGAAATAAAAAAAGCGATCATGGAAGTGGTGGCCAGGGGTTACTACCTGAACAACTTCGTGAATCGTGTGCTCCTCAAAAAATCCCATGCCCGTGCAAAAACCATCCCGTCTCTGAACAGCGAAGTTGTTCTGAACGACAAAGAGCGGGAAGTCATCCGACTGTTATGCATGGAATACACTGCCCAGGAAATCGCCCAGAAAATGGAGATCAGTCCCCGGACAGTTGAAGCCATTAAAGACAGGCTTATGGAGAGGTTCGGCACCAAGAATACCGCAGGTTTGGTATTCTTCGCGGTGAAGAACAATCTCATCGACTAGTTTTTTTTCCTTTATCCAGGAGACCGTAACCCTGTAAATTATGTTGATCGGAGGGATCATTGCCGGATATCTATTGCCCTGGTTGCTTGTTGCGCCTGCAATCCCCCTATTGCTTATACTGCTCAGGAGATCACTCAACGAAAAAACCATCATGATCCTTGCCATGCTCTGTGTGGCCTCTATTTTATCCCATATTTTCCTGCTGATCGCCTCAGGATCCGCCCTTCAAAGTAATTTTTCCCAAGTGAGCTTCCTGGTCGAATTCTTTTTTACAGGCCTGTTGCTGAAGTATTGCACGGACCATAGCATGCTGCGATATAGCATTCTCACAGCCCTGCTTATTTTTGGCTCCGTATATATCACTTACATTACCCTTCTTCCGGGCGGAAATATTAGCAGGTTCATCCTGGTGGGCGGACTACTCGTTTTTGTGATATCGATCTTTGTTTTGTTTTCAAAAATGAACAAACTGGAGCAAAGCATTCTTACCCGTCCCGATTTCTGGTTCACCGGAGGTATATTCTTTCATTTTGGCCTGCTCAGCCTGTTGCTGGCTACTGCCAAAGAGACAACCGATCTCGATTATCACGATCAAAATGAGTTTTCGATTCTATACGCCGTAATATTTTTTATTCAGTTCCTGTTCTTTGCTGTGGGAGTGATCATCCAGAAACCGTGGAATAACGGGAATCATCAGGCTTAACCCTACTACTCCATTATCATTCTCTTCTTTTTACTGTCATCGTAGATATACTCGCGGTTACGCTGCGCACTATTGTAGGCTGAATCAACAATTACTTTAAAAAGGTCTGGCCTTGACTTGTAAAAATTCCAACTTCGTCTAAATTCCCCCTCGCTCAACTTCTGAATGGCAAGTACCTTATTGAGCTCTTTCGAAAAAATCTGGTCACGGGTCCGTGTTGTATCCATTACCAAATATCCTTCTGCAAAACTTTCAGCCAGCAAGACATCCGTCATCACCCGCTCCATCTTTTCAGGACCCAGCACCCCGGCAGGGATCTTATCCTTTTTAGCACAGGAACCTAGCAATAACACCAAAATAAACGGGACCCATTTCATTTCAACTCCTGTTTGTACTTTGACGCATTCGTAATGTCGATCTTCTGTAACATCTCAACCGCCCTGGCCCTTTCCCCCGGATTTGCTTTTTTAAGAAGACTAATCAGTTCATCAGATTTTCCCTGAAAGAAAAATTGGTAGATCATTATATTCGGATTGTCCTCGTGGAGCGTATAGAGCGTATTCAAGGCATTGACGACCTCCTGCCTGGCCTTGTTGTCGTTCTCTGCCAGCTGGTCCATCCCAAGCCTGTAATAGGCATAGACAGCGTCGTGAACGAGACTGTACCTGCTATTTACCAAATTCTCTGCCAGCCAGTACCGGTTTCGCTGACTGTCAAAGGGTTTCCAGCCACTGATCAATCTTCCATCCGGCGCGCTGTTCACGATTGCATTGGCCTTCTTGAAGTACAGGTCTCCGCCACGGGGGGAAAATGAATCGTTATCCAAACCCAGAATCACATTTACGTAGAAAGCAAAAATGGCCGTAAGGTTCCCCGTAAGCGCCTCAGTACCCTGCACCCTGTTCTCGTTGAATTCGACAGGCTGAAACTCCACGTATCGGAAAGCCACATCGTTATCGATAAAATTAATCAGCGGAGCCTGGTATGTAGAATTGTATATGGGTCTTGCGGCCTGTATTGTCAATGACGCCTTGTATACGTTCGTCTCGGGGCTGGAAGTCAGGTTCAGCAGAAAGTTGCAATTGATTTTTTCCTGGGGACCATAGTCTTCGTTGGTCCATTTTCGCTGATTGAGAAAATTAGTCAGGGCCGTTTGCAGTGTCTTAAAGGCTTTCCGGTCAATGGTAGTGCTGATCTGATTATAAACAACGCTGACCCGGCCATTCAGTTCCTGGGCTTCAGTCCCTAGTGCTGACAAAAGCAAAATGAAAATGGAAACGGTTCTTTTCAGTTTATGCATGTGTTGAACGGATTATCACATCAATAATGTCTTTTGCTACTTCAGCTTTCGACTTTGTTTCAAAGGCAAACTCGTTACCTGCTTTATCAAATATCGTAATCTTATTGGTATCAAAACCAAATCCCGCGCCTGGATCCCGGAGCGAGTTCAGCACAATATAATCTGCATTTTTCCTGCTCAGTTTTTCGAGCGCATTGATTTTCTCATTGTTCGTTTCAAGAGCGAAGCCTACAAGGATCTGCCCGGGCTTCTTAACCTGGCCAAGGCTTTTCAGAATGTCCCGCGTTTTTACGAAAGACAGGGACCATTGCTCATCCGTCTTTTTAATTTTTTCTGCGGCCACATCAACCGGCGTATAATCTGCTACGGCAGCCGCCATGATCGCAATGTCAACCTGGTCAAATACTTTTTCACAGGCCTGATACATCTGCTCCGCCGTTTGCACTCTTTCGACAGTAATTCCATCTTGTTGAAATGCTGCGCCGGGGCCCAACACCAAAGTAACCTCTGCGCCACGCTCACATAATTCATTAGCAAGAGCAATACCCATCTTTCCGGAAGAATGGTTACCAACAAAACGTACCGGGTCAATCGGTTCATAGGTAGGTCCGGCTGTTACCAGGGCACGCTTGCCCTTAAGGGTTTGTTTTCTCGCAAAAAAACTGTCCAGGTAAGCAACGATCTCTTCCGGCTCTGCCATTCTTCCTTCACCAAACAGGCCACTGGCTAATTCGCCATTGTTGACCGGTATCACCCGATTTCCAAACGCAGTAATTTTCTCAAGGTTTAATTTAGTTGAAGGGTGTTTCCACATATCCTCATCCATGGCCGGAGCCACCACAACGGGGCAAGTGGCGGAGAGGTATACTGCCTGCAGAAGATTATCGCAGGCGCCCGAAGCCATTTTTGACAGACTGTTGCAACTCAGCGGTGCCAGCACCATCACATCTGCCCATCTACCCAACATTACGTGGTTCGCCCAGGTCCCGTCTTCAAACAGGTCAGAATATACTTCACTCTTAGCAAGAGTTGACAGTGTAAGCGGAGAAATAAACCCCGCCGCAGCCTTGGTCATGATCACCTTCACTTCCGCGCCGGACTTAATAAACAGCCTGATCAATACAGCGGCTTTATACGCTGCAATACTGCCCGTGACACCCAGTAATATCTTTTTATTTTTTAAGCTCATTTCAATAACATAAAAAAAGCGACAGTACATGCCGCTTTGTTATAAAAATTAGATCGTTGGTAGTATGATTGATCAGCTGAAAAGATCACCCTCGTTCTTGCGGAAGTATATCTTATCCTCCATGAATTCCTGGGTAGCCAGCAAAGCGGGATTCGGCATCTTCTCATAAGCTTTTGAGATCTCGATCTGCTCTTTGTTCTCGTGGATCTCTTCAAGACTGTCCGTATGACTTGCGAATTCCTCCAGTTTATTATGAAGCTCTTCTTTCAGCATGATATTGATCTGGTTAGCACGCTTTGCCACGATGGCTATGGACTCATAGACATTCCCGGTCTTTGCCTTGATCTTTGATACATCCTTGGTCTCAAGGTTGTTTCCGATGCTATTACCTATTTGCCTGCGTAACCTGCTCATTTATTTATGGATTTTATATTATTAGACGATAAAGTTAAGTAACGTTCCGCTTCTTTCAACAATTTACTTTCCGGGAAGCGGTCCTGGAAATCCTGCACCTCACTGATCACCTTAACATAACGCTCTTCCTGTTTTTCCTGTATACTCATCGTGGCATATTTGTAATAAGACCTGATGATCATGAGTTTATAGTCATCGTTTTTGGGTGAATCAGGGTAATTATTGATCAGGGTGGTATACGTAATGGCGGCCGCCTTGTACTGCCCCATATTATAATAGAGTTCGGCAGATTGCAGCTCCTTGGTTTCCAGCTTTTTATAACATATATTAATAATATCTTCGGCTTCCTTTGTTTTTGGAGAGCCCAAATGGGTATTCAGGAAGGTTTGCATCATGCCCATCGCCTTAATGGTATTGGTCTGATCC
>JANMHK010000329.1:0-2941 GCA_031375135.1 Sphingobacteriales bacterium
GCCCTGCTTTCTCAGCACGATAATCCCGATTAGCAGTGTAACCCACTATAAATTCATTACTCACAGTAGTGCCCAGGCGACTGTTCAGCTGGAGGATACCTGAGTAGATATCGTTATTGATCTGGTAGTTGTTGTTTTCGAAGTTCATGGCATTGATGTTATCCCTTCTGCCATTCGAAAAACTTCCTGAGCTGGAGGCACCAACGTCACGAACGGATTTTAGCATGTTTCCCCTTAGGCTGAGTTTGTGCTTGTCGCTGATGTTATAATCCAACTTGAGCAATGCTTTGTCACTTTGTGTAATGAAGGAATATCCTTCGTAAGCACCGGGGTCATAATTCAATTTCTCCCTAAGGAACTTCTGCATCGCGATCAGGTCTGACTCAAGTACACGGGTAACGTTACCACCTGCTACGGCACCTCCCTTGTTTGAGGTAAATGTAGTTCCCGGATCAGTTCTACGTTCGCCTTCGTAGTTAGCGAAGAAGAATAATTTATTCTTGACAATGGCACCACCTACGCTACCACCGAACTGTTTTACGTCGAAGGCATTGGTGATCACACTTTGCTTGCCATCCAGGCCAGCTTTATCGCCTACCAGTGATTCGTTCCTCTGATTATAAAATCCCGAACCATGCACGGTATTGGTACCGCTTTTGGTAACCGCATTGATCGAAGCACCTGTGAAACCCGCTTCTTTCAGGTTATAAGGAGATATGTTCACCTGGATCTCATCAATCGCGTCCAGTGAAATAGGTGTTGAGTTTGTCTGGCTACCTGGTAATGCCTGAAGACCAAATGAGTTGTTGAAGATCGACCCATCAATGGTAAAGTTAATGAACCGGTTATCTTGTCCGGCAAATGAAGTACCATTTGCCTGAGGGGTCAGTTTGGTGAAATCGGTGATGCTCCTGTTGAGGGTAGGAAGACTGGAAAGAACACGCCTGTTGATATTGGTACCGGTTCCTTTTCTTTCTTTGGAGATCAGGTTGCGGGCACGGGTTCCTGTTACAGTAATTTCCTGCATTTGGTTGTTCGCCTCTGCCAGTGCAAAGTCGAAACGGGTAGGATCTCCCAGTGACAGGGTGATATCCCCCTGAGTCTGCGTACCGAATCCAACAAAGCTGGCCTTTAGGGTATAAGGACCGCCGATCCTCAAACCGACGAGTGTATACCGGCCGTCTGCCTGGGATTGCGTTTTATACCTGGTTCCTGATGGCTCGTGGATAGCTTCAATACTTGCGCCCACCATTCCTTTGACAGATGCATCTTTTACGAAACCCACGACTGACGCAGTAGTTTGCGCCTTAATGGTCACAGAAACCAATAGCAGTGCAACAAATTGTAAGATTTTCTTCCCCATGTTTTAGCAATTAGGCGGCAAAGATGACGAAAAACATTGAAAAAAAATTGGCCGGATATTAACATATCATCAATACGAATGGGAGTTTAGACATCTTCCACAAAACCTGCTTATACTCTATAATATCTCTACCTTTGCGCCATGGATACCATACAAAGTGCCATAGATGACATCAGAAAAGGAAAAATGATCATTGTGGTAGATGACGAGGACCGTGAAAATGAAGGTGATTTTATCACGGCTGCCCGCAATGCGACCCCGGAAGTAGTGAATTTTATGAGTAAATACGGCCGGGGACTGATCTGTACGCCCCTGGTGGAGGACCGCTGCACCGAACTCGGACTGGACCTCATGGTCAATAATAATACGGCTTTGCACGAAACCGCATTTACCGTATCAGTCGATCTTTTGGGCCATGGCTGCACTACCGGTATTTCTGCCCACGATCGCTCAAAGACCATTCAGGCGCTGATCGACCCAAAAACGAAGCCGGAAGACCTTGGTCGTCCTGGACATATTTTCCCTTTAAGAGCCAAAAGGGGCGGGGTTTTACGCCGTTCCGGACATACTGAAGCGGCTATTGACCTGGCCAGGCTGGCGGGTTTTGAACCGGCTGGCGTACTGGTTGAGATCATGAATGAGGACGGCTCCATGGCCCGGCTCCCAGAATTACAGAAGATGGCCGCCGAGCTGGACATGAAGATCATTACCATTAAAGACCTGATCGAATACAGGCTCCAGACCGATTCGCTGATCGAAGAAATGGTCAAAGTGGACATGCCTACCAAATACGGACATTTTAAACTTCATGTTTTCCGCGAAAGGAATAGTCCTGAAAGTGGCGAACACCTGGCACTGGTAAAAGGGGAATGGAAGAAAGATGAGCCAGTGATGGTCCGCGTACATTCTTCCTGTTTCACCGGAGATATCCTGGGTTCACTTCGTTGCGATTGCGGTGAACAGCTACACCAAGCGATGGCCATGGTTGAACAGGAAGGCAAGGGTGTTATCCTCTACATGAACCAGGAAGGTCGCGGCATTGGATTGTTGAATAAACTAAAAGCCTATAAACTCCAGGAAGGCGGAATGGATACCGTAGAAGCCAACCTTCACCTTGGTTTCCCGATGGACAAAAGGGACTATGGCATTGGTGCGCAAATATTAAGATTCCTGAATGTGTCGAAACTGAAACTGATCAGCAATAATCCCAAGAAAAGGGCAGCCCTTAAGGGCTACGGCATGGAAATCGTGGATACGGTACCGATCGTGATCACCGCAAATCCCCATAACGAGAAATACCTGCAGGCGAAAAGGGAGAAGATGGGGCACAGCATTTAGAATGTGATGAATGTAGGGAATGTATTGAATGTGGTGAATGAATGTGGGAATTCGCCGTACAAATGAGCTAATATTCAAATTCACCACATTCCACCACATTCATCACATTCCCCACATTAGTTCCCCGCGCTGTCTGCCTCCAAACGCGCTCTCTTCTTCTTAGCGTTGATCATGTAGTCAAATTCGGTGCGGTAAGAGATATTGCCACCGGTTCTGTCGCGGCGACCTGAACTTGACAAG
>JANMHK010000396.1:0-1560 GCA_031375135.1 Sphingobacteriales bacterium
TTCCCAATACTGCTGAAACAGCGTTCTATGGCTTGTTGAAGGGCATGGAAGATTACCTGAACAAGATCAAGGTACAGCGGATCATGGCATGGGGGAATGATTTTGACGAAGAGAAACTTTCTGAAATGATCAACAGAAGGATCAGGGTGGAGAAAGTAGCGATCAAAGACGTTAAGATGCGCACCTTCATTACCGAAGATTCCAATAGGTCGGAAATGGTGCAGCACGTCTATGATATCACGTATGGTACCGTGCGAAAGAACGAAGACACGCTTGTGGTCATTGATGATTCTATTGTAAGAGGAACAACGCTGAAGGAAAGTATCGTGAGAATGCTGAGCAGGTTGTCGCCGAAAAAAATATTGATCATCTCTTCTGCACCACAGATCCGTTACCCGGATTGTTATGGCATCGATATGAGCAAGCTCGGCGATTTTATTGCTTTTAGGGCTGCTGTCGCTTTGTTGAAAGACAAAGGACAAGAGCATGTGATCGATGATGTATATAAGTGTTGCAAAGAAATGCTGCGGAACGGCCAGCTACATAAAGAGAATATGGTGCGGCAGATCTACAAGCCTTTTACGCCCGAAGAAATATCTGCAAAAATCGCAGAATTGATCACTCCTCCTGAAGTGGATCTGCCAGTGGATCTCATTTTCCAAACCATTGAAGATCTGCACGACAGCTGCCCAACAAATACAGGCGATTGGTATTTTACCGGAAACTATCCTACTGAAGGTGGTAACAGGGTGGTAAACCAGGCCTTTATCAATTATTACGAAGGCAAGAACGTACGGGGGTATTAAATGAAGTCGGTTTATTTAATCAGGCATGCAAAATCAGACTGGGGTGTTGATGTCGATGATTTCAACAGGCCTCTGAATGAGCGCGGAAAACGCGACGCACCGATCATGGCGAAAAGGCTAAAAATCCGAAACGTAAAAATAGATGCATTCGTTGCCAGCCCTGCTAAACGCGCACTTAAAACAGCAAGGATCTTTGCCGCTGAGTTTGGCCTGGAGTCTGAGCGCATTCTTTTAAGACCAGAACTCTATATGGCGCCAGCTCAGACTTTTCATTCTGTGCTGGAAAGCCTGGATGATCAATGGAAATCCGTTATCATATTTTCTCACAACAACGGCATTACAGAATTTGCGAATTCCCTGGGCATTGTCCGAATCGACAATATGCCCACCTGTAGCATTTTTGCATTTAGTTCTGATGCGGATACATGGGGGAAAATCCGCATCGGCGTAAACAAGTTTGAATTCTTCGATTATCCAAAGAATATATCATAAGAAAAGGTGACCATTTGTTCCTTTTTGGCGGCAAGCGTAACCATTGTATCGGTGCCCCTGACAATTCCGTCTTTTACGTGGGTAAGTACGCTTCCGAAGCCAGATTCCCGTAAAGATTTCGCGTTTGCTTCGTCTACTACAAAAACGTTTAGGGCATTTGCTTCTGCTCTAATCGCCTGGTTCCAGCCGGACGTCCTTTTGCAGGAATAGTTGGTGCGGGGGCAGCATTAAATCTAAAGCCCTGGTTAGCAGCCATTGGGGG
>JANMHK010000407.1:0-1538 GCA_031375135.1 Sphingobacteriales bacterium
TCTTCATTTACGAACCCCTCGGGTTTTCTGTCTTCCAAAGCCCTCACCAGAAGAACACGTTACAATATCAATATCGATAGTTCTGATCTCCCTGTTTCGGCTCCTTACATAGATAGCATCAAAAAATCCGGTGCTGTTACCATCATAAGCACATCTAAATGGCTAAACCAGGTTTTGATCCGGACTACTGATGCCGCAGCGCTGGCCAAGATCACAGCCTTCCCTTTTGTCAAAAAAACAGAACCTATTGCGGAGCGATCACAATCGCCGCTGAGACCGGTTGACAAATTCGACCAAGAAAAGATTTCAGAGATCAGCCAGCCTTTTCGAATTGCCCAGACCAGCCAGGATATCCTGGATTATGGAAATACATTCGGCCAGATCCATATTCATGAAGGCGAGTTCCTGCACAACGCAGGTTTCATGGGCCAGGGCATCACCATAGCGGTCCTGGACGCCGGCTTTAGGAATTACGCATCGATCAAAGCATTCGACAGCCTTAGAATAAATAACCGCATCCTCGGAACCTGGGATTTTGTAAACAACGAAACCAGTGTCAACGAAGACAATGCGCATGGGATGTATTGCTTTTCGATCATGGCCGCAAATCTTCCCGGGACTTTTGTTGGATCTGCACCAAGGGCTTCCTACTATTTGTATAGAACGGAGGACGAAGCATCAGAATATCCAGTTGAAGAGCATAACTGGGTTGTTGCCGCAGAACAGTCCGATAGCCTGGGGGTTGATATGATCAGTTCTTCACTGGGCTATTCTCAATTCGATAACCCGGTTTTCGATCACAAATACTCAGATATGAACGGTAATACCACCATGGTCACAAGGGGTGCCGATCTCGCTGCAAGAAAAGGTATGATCGTTTGCAATAGCGCGGGCAACTCAGGTAATGACGCCTGGAAGTTCATCATTGCACCTTCTGACGGCGACAGTGTATTGGCGGTTGGTGCAGTAGATGTCACTGGAAAACCTGCTTCGTTTTCAAGTTATGGCCCTTCTTCCGATGGTAGGGTAAAACCAGATGTAGCTTCAGTTGGCCAGGGTACTTTTATCATTGTCACCAACGGCACTGTTTCACAGGGCGACGGCACTTCTTTTTCAAATCCAAACATGGCAGGACTCATTGCGTGCTTATGGCAGGCATTTCCTGAATTCAATAACATGCAAATTTTAGATGCGGTTAAAAAGAGTTCATCGAAATATACTTCTCCCGATAACAGAGTGGGATATGGAATACCCAACATGAAACTTGCTTATCAACTACTGCTGGAAAAAAAATATGAAGGTGTTTTGAAAGATGATTGGATAAAAGTGTTTCCTAATCCATTCACATACCTCATGAACGTGGTGGTGAAAGCCAAAGAGACTGGAAACATCAGCTTCCAGCTTTCAGATATGACCGGAAGAATATTAAGATCGGGTGTACAAACCTCGCAGAAAGATCGGGTGATCAATATCAATATCAGTGGGTTGACATTACTGCCAGCTGGTGCCTATAATCTGAGGGTGATGAATGGCGGTCA
>JANMHK010000335.1:0-5391 GCA_031375135.1 Sphingobacteriales bacterium
GAATGTGGTGAATGTGATAAATGTGGTGAATGTGGGAAATGAATGTGAGATCAAATTTGACCGTTGATGGAACTAAAGCGGTTATTTATTCTTGAAGTCGCCCCGTTTCCAGGCTTTCACAAATTCTCCCCATGCGAAGGGGTTGAAGATATTCTGCGGCGGCGTTTGCCCGGTATAATACATTTTCTGCGCGCCCTGTTTCAGGCTGAAATTGGTGGCTTCCTTGCCATCGGATGGAAGGGTTTTGGCCAGAACTCTTCGCTTGGCTTCGTCTGTATTTTGTCGGGCAATTTCAATCTGGTCATCCGGTACTTCTGTTCGGATAAAATCCCGTTCAAATTGTTCTCTTGTTGGTCTTGCCCTGATGATGGTGGCGGGCAGGTAAACCGTGTCGGTGACCATCAACTGTATGAGGCTGTATTGATTGCCCTGGATATCCCGGGGGATATCAGCAGTTTTTGGTTTGAAACCAATCGAAGTGAATTCAACTTTATCGCCCTTCAGCACAACGATGGAAAACACACCCTGGTTATTGGTGATGGTACCCCTGCCGGTACCTTTTACGACCACACTGACGGCCGGAAGGCCTCGTAAGCTATCTGCTGTCATCACCACCCCATAAAGTTGCACGACGGAGTCTTTAAAACTCTCAAACTGGGCTTTTGCCGCAGCGGGAGTGAACGCAATTGTCAATATGATAAAGTATCGTAAAATTCTACTCATTCAGGAAGGGGCAATTTACGTTCAATGTTCTCAATAAACAAAGTAAGGGGTTGAATGGTTACCTTTGAAGTCCAAAAATTTCTTTAACAATTCGTTGAATATGACCAGTCAGGATATTTTAAATGCTTTGTCTCACGTACAGGAGCCGGATCTTAAAAAAGACCTGGTCACTTTGAACATGGTTCAGGATATACAGATCAATGGAAATCAGGTGAGTTTTGTAATTGTGCTTACTACACCAGCCTGTCCCCTGAAGGAGCTGATCCGTAGGGAATGTGTAGCGGCCGTCCTCGAGCATGTGGGGGAGAATCTGGACGTCCAGGTTAAGTTTACTGCCAATACCACCACCAACAGGGCCGATACCAAAGCTTTATTATCGAAGGTCAAAAACATCATAGCCGTTGTTAGTGGTAAAGGGGGTGTTGGGAAATCGACGGTAGCGGCCAACCTGGCCCTGTCACTGGCACAGGGGGGCGCAAAAGTGGGGTTGATGGACGCTGATATTTACGGCCCCAGTGTTCCGATTATGTTTGGGGTACGGGGTCAAAGGCCGTTGATGACCCATGAAGATGGGAAAGATAAAATTGTGCCGCTTGAAAAATTCGGCATCAAACTCATGAGCATCGGGTTGTTGGTCGACGAAAAAAATGCGGTGGTATGGCGTGGTCCTATGGCGAGCAGTGCCATCAAGCAATTTGTGACTGATGTGAAGTGGGACGAGCTCGACTATCTGGTCATCGATATGCCACCGGGTACGGGAGATATTCATCTTACCCTGGTACAGACCGTGCCGGTTACGGGTGCCATCATTGTGACAACGCCGCAGGATGTAGCTTTGGCAGATGCAAAAAAAGCAGTGGCCATGTTTGCACAGGCGCAGATCAATGTTCCCATTATCGGGTTGGTGGAGAATATGGCCTGGTTCACACCTGCCGAACTGCCCGGGAACAAGTATTATATTTTTGGAAAAGGCGGTGGCAGAAAGATGGCCGAACAATACGATATCCCATTCCTTGGCGAAATTCCATTGGTGCAAACTATTCGGGAGGGCGGTGATGCCGGAATTCCCATCATGGCAGGGACCGACAGCATTACCAAGGAAGCATTTTCTGAATTTGCAGGAAATGCCGTAAGAAGTATCAGCATGCGTAATGCTGCCATGCCGAACACGGAGGTAGTGGAAGTGCTGGTTTGACGCCTGTTATTTGGAAGTGATGAAATGTGGATGATATGTATAAACTGAGTTATTTCCAGCAGTCAGATCCGGCTATTGTCTTGGCCTTCATGCGGGCTAATCCCTTTGTCGTGTTATGCGGAACTAATGCGGCTGGTCAGCCAGTGGCGACGCAGGTTCCGGTTTTCATTGATGAGCGTGATGGTCAGCTCTTTCTGAGCGGGCATATCATGAAAAATACGGACCATCATAAGGCATTTGAAGAAAATGCCAATGCGCTGGTGATCTTCACAGGGCCCCATGCCTATGTGAGTGCGAGCTGGTACGAAGAAAAAAAAACCGCCTCCACGTGGAACTATATCAGCGTACATGCAAAGGGCAAGATCGTGTTTACGGATCAGCAGGCACTGATCAACATCCTCAAGAGAACCACCGATCATTTTGAAAATGACCCGCAATCGCCTGCTGCATTCGATCAACTGCCCGCGGAGTACGTGGAGAAATTATCACATGCCATTGTTGCTTTTGAGATCAGGGTGGAAGAATTGAACAATGTTTTTAAACTAAGCCAGAACCGCGACGATTCATCTTACCAAAATATCATGGAGCACCTGAACAAAGGGGACGCCAATGCCCGTGAGATCGCTGCCGAAATGGCCAAGCTTCGCTAAAAAAAGATCAGGTTTACCTCAACCTGTTTCATCCTTTGAATCGCAAATGTGTGGGGTGGTTTACCTCAACCTGTTTCATCCTTTGAATCGTAGATATCCGGGGTGGTATTCCACATTTATTTCATTCTGCTTATCGCAAAAATATAGGGGTGGTGCATATGGTGCATCCAGAAATTATTCTGATCATCTTTGTATTTAGCGGTATAATCAGCATCGGGTGTCAGGATGATCGGCGTTCCGGCACGAGTATAGTTGTTGCTGTTATAAAATCCCGGTTTTTGATAGTCGGGCAAACTCTTCTTGACCTGCGGGTATAGCTTATCTCCCAGGAATTTTCGATAGGTATCCCTGGCTTGTTTGGTAGGCTTGCTGAGTTTTTTATAGAGCGTGTTAAAGACGATCCTGTTTTTGAATGACTGTTTCTTGATGATGGAAGAGACATTTCGGAAAGGATTCACTGTGTTTAAATCGTCAGTGGTTTGAATTGAAAAAGGAAGCTCCGGTACCCAATCGTACGCATTGAGCACATTAAAGGCCCAGCCACCCTGCATAGCCGCTTCGTACTCATATGCAAAATAGAGATTGCCTGGTTTTGGGGCAGCCGTGCTGTAGGTTTTCAAGCGAATATCTTTTGGAAGGATATTGAGCAGTTGCTGATTATATAGATATGCGGTAAGCAAATAAGAAATACCTCCGCCCTGGCTATGACCGGTAATGATCATGTTTTTAAAACCTGCCTGATAAAGGGAATCAAGTCGCGGTGCGAGGTCGCGGGCTATATAAGCGGTACTGAGCATCCAGCCTGCATGAACGGCTGCCTTTGGGTCTACGGCCACCTGATAGTGAAAGGTATCGGTGGGTGAGAACAGCAGATCTCCTTTGGCTGGTACCATGGCTGCGTAAAAATTGGCCATCCAGCTTTCTGCTTCCATGGTGGTGCCTCTTACGGTGATGATCGCCGTATTATTGGCGGTCCAGATCTCGTAGAGGTTTTTCAGGCCAATGACGGGCGACCTGTAAGCCATTTTGTAATGGGGCTCAGGGACGAAATTAGAATCCGAATAATACGAACTGACTCCTCCCGTGCGGACTGACACATACATTATTTCAAGCAGTTCTTCTTTATCAAATCCCGCTTTAAGGGATTGAGCGGGTAGATCTGTCAGCAGCATAAAAAACGCGGATACAAGGATCAGAAGTTTCGATGGGAAATTGTTCATGTCAGCTTATTCGGTTAGTGGCGTAACAAACAAAAACGGATGGTGTTCAGAATTGCAGGATAAATCTATCGGACTTGCGGAATATCTTGTCAGGCCTGTTTTTCAAGCCATAGACTGGTGCCAATTCTGTTGTAGACAAGGGGCATATCGATGAGTGCGCTAGTGTGGTGCTGGTAGATATAGTCGCAAAACAGCCGGATCCGGTATTGATGATTGTACATCAGAAAAGCCCGGATGAAATAGTTCTCATTCCAGTTACGGCCCTGCATGACCCAGGTTTTGGGATATTCAAAAGGGAAGAAAATATCATGGAAATGAATGAATACCCCCGGTTTCAGGGAAGGAAGAATGTCAAACAGGATATAATTCAGGTCACTTCCTGTTTTTGCCACGTGGGAGCTGTCGACAAAGAGGATATCTCCTGCTTCCAGGTCCTTGTATAGTTCCAGGGGAACTGCCTGAACGTCGAAGGGGATCACCCTTGAGCTCTGCTGGTCTTTTTCATTCATCAAGGCCGACAAACGCTCCGGATATGGATCGATAAAACAAAGGCGTATCGAGTTATCAAAAAACTGCTCATTGGTGTCGAGCATGACGGCAGAAGTGAAGCCAGAACCGATTTCTATGATTTTTTTGGGCGCCAGTTGGCGGATCATCGAATAAAGCGTCAGGGCTTCAAAATGGTTAAAATAATTGTTGGGAAAATAGTATCTGCATTTGGGTTCTTTTTCTTCCAGATAGGGAAATGAATCATAATAAGGTTGAAACTGTCTGATCAGATCGAGTTGGGCATCGGTGTGAAGATCGATCCCGGCTAATTCCAATGGATCTCGGTTACCCCATATTTCAGCTTCCCTGGCCAGTACGGAACCTGTGTCTACAACCGGTGAGTAAAAATGGCCCGGGGGAAAACCCTGAAGCTGATTAAGCCTGGTATTTTCTTCCGAAAGATCTTTTACAATGGCGGAATTCCTGATCCATTGTTGGAAAAAATCATGAAAGTTCATTGGGCCTGGTTTTGCGCATAGAATCCGTTTTTGAACGAGCTGGAAAATAAAACGCTAAAAATCAATAGTTATTATGATTGATTATTTGGCTTCGAAGACGGCCTGTGTATTGGGAAAATCCAGTTTCTGGGTTTGTCGTTCACCATTCCGGATGAAATGTACCAGGTTCACCTGGCTCTTGTCAAGGTCGTACAACAAGTCTGTGGTGAATTCTATTTTTTGGGGATCACCCGAATCTTTTATTTCAAGGAAAACAAAACAGGCTTCTTTTTCCACCGTGTAGCCCAGCACATGATAAGCACGGGTCTTATTATTCACCTTAACCTGGAAATGTTGAAAAAAGTACGATTTCATCTTTTCAACATTGGCATTCTTATCGCCTTTGATGATATCGATGGGCGTTCCTGAATGTTTTTTTAGCGTTTGCTCAAGGTCTTCGTTAAAGATCTTACATGAAATGCCAATAAGGTTCTCTTTACGATAATATTCTGCTTCTATCACGCTTACAAAAAAAGGGTGATGGTTAACCTGGGGTCTAAGGGCTAATAAGGAGAAAAGCAGGATCAGCATCATATTGAACTGTTTGTTCGCGGTGT
>JANMHK010000469.1:0-6395 GCA_031375135.1 Sphingobacteriales bacterium
GCGAATTAAATCTCCTACTTGTCCGATATCCGCAATTTGACGAAACGCCATGGGTACAAATACCAGCAGAATATAAATGGCCGAATGCAGACAGTCTTTACTTCAAAAACGACTTTGTGCACGTCCGGGTGCAGAGGGCAATAGCTTTTGCAGTAAAGACTGTCTGCATTCGGCCATTTATATTCTGCTGGTATTTGTACCCATGGCGTTTCGTCAAATTGCGGATATCGGACAAGTAGGAGATTTAATTCGCTGGCCCAGGATTGATGACCCAGTAGGTTGAATTGGGGGACCAGCGTGATCTTATTCTTCTGGCAAGCCCTGACGATTTTTTTCATTTCTTCCCGGGTAAGTGCAGCTGATTGGGTGGTATCTCCTGCGCGTTTTTTCACACTCACCAGTTCGGGGTGGAAACTGTACCTGTAGCTATAATCAATACGTAGTATCAGTGTATTCACTTTACGAGGTGCCAGCTCTTTATCAATGAACGAAACAAATTGATCTACTTTGTCATAAGCAGGAGCAGAAATACAAAAACCCCTTACAGGAACGCGCTCTTTTCCGGAGGCCGTAAGATGTAAAATGGACAATAGGAAGAGAATAAAAATACAACGCATGGTTCGCTATTTTTTTTACTTACAAGATAAATGAAATACATACGGTAAATCCCTTTCGGAGATCACCTATTCAGAAGAACATGAAATCTCCGTGAAACACGGGTTAACCGCCTAATGGTGTTCTTTCTTGTGTAGGATGGCTACCGTGAGCCTGCTGATGCAAAGAAGTCGTTCATGTTCGTCATGTATCCTGATATCCCAAACCTGGGTAGTGGTGCCAAGGTGAATGGGAGATGCTGTGCCTGTGACCAATCCTTTGCGAGTGCTGCGAACATGGTTCGCATTGATCTCAAGACCAACACAAACAAATTTCTCGTGGTCCACGGTAAGCGCAGCGCCAAAGCTGCCCAGGGTTTCCGCAAGGGCCACGGAAGCTCCGCCATGCAAGAGGCCTGCAGGCTGGTGAGTGCGATGATCAACTGGCATCGTGCCTTTCAGATAATCCTCGCCGATCTCTGTGACTTCCATGCCCAGGTGTTCGCTCATGGTGTTCTTTGTAAAATGCGTCAGTTGTTCTATGCGCAAATCTTTCCTGAACCAAATCGACATATGCTTTTTTATTAATCCCTTTGGGATGGCAGTTTTACAAATTCCACATTCCTTGCCCTGGAAATGCTGATATACAAAGAAGTTACCTGTGATTTCTTTTTCGATCGGGTGAAATACATAGCCCCGCCGAACTCCGGCAGCCTGAAGCCGTCTTTATAAGCCGGGAAAGCCGTATGGGTTTCCTCCGGTTTTAAGGTAATCGTAAGTGCCCCGTCAACTGCTTTAACCGTAAGGGTTGAATTGGTTTCTTCTGAAAAGTAACGGCCTATGTATTCCCCGAAAGACGTCGGTGGTAAGGGTGGTTCTACCCGATTAAAATTCACCGTGTCTCTATTCTCTGTAATGATGAAGAAGCCCTTACTTCCGTTCATCACCATGCGTTCATTGTCCAGGTAAAATTCGTTTGGCGAAATACGCCTTGTACTCACTTTATCCGCCATTAGCGTTTTATCTTTTACGGTTAGTTCAATGGCGGAGCCGTCTTTGTCATTTCTGAAGATCCCGGTGTATAGATCCACCTCGGACTGTAGATCGGTGTTGTTGACCGTTGGAGTGGAAGGCTTTTCAGGTGCGAAGACACTCAGTATTGCATTTACAGCAGCACTGAAATCTTTTGGTGTATTAAATAACATCGCAATGGTAAGATCTAAATCAGGATAGTATACAAGATATGCACGGTACCCTGCAGTGGCACCACCGTGGCTTATGGCACGCCATCCTTGAATGGGTTGCAGGAAGAGTCCTGCTCCATAATTATTCGCTGCCCCATTGTTAAAAAATGCAGCCGTTGTTTGTTTTACATAAAGCGATGGATTGCTGAGTTTCCCCGAGGAGTAAAATGTACTCCATTTCAAAAGGTCATCCGTGGTGGTCAGCAAACCACCGTTGCCGTAAACATATTCGTTTGGCATATCGATTTTAAAGGTTGTGCCCGACAGGGAGTAAGCCAATGCTCGGTTTGGCACAACCCGGCTTGGATCGTCCCTCCATTCCGTATTGGTCATTCCAGCAGGCTCAAAAATATATTTGCGGCTGAACGCTGCCAGGGACAAGCCGCTGACACGCTGCACGATAATCGCCATTAGATTATAACCCGAATTACTGTAAATGAATTCATCACCCGGTTTATTGTTCAGGTGTTGCTGGCGGGCGATGATCTCAAGGGCATCTTCGTTTCGGTAGTATTTGCTAGACCTTGGCCATCCGGTCAGCCCGGCTACGCTTCCCCAGTCCCTGAGCCCACTGGTATGTCTCATCATGTGATTGATCCTGATGGTGTCTCCATAAAACTTCAATTCCGGAACGTATTTTCTTACATCATCATTCAGTGAAAGCTTTCCCTGTTGTTCGAGCAAGAGGATGGCCGCTGCTGTAAATTGTTTTGAAACAGAGCCCGCTTCGATCTTTGAGCGGTAACCGATTGGAACCTGCCTTTCAAGATCGGCAAGGCCCCATGCCCGTGAATAAATAGTTTGTCCGTTTCGGGAAATGGATAACTGGCCGCCTGGGGCCGATGGTTGGTAATACTTATTGATGACCCCGTCGATCTTTGCCAGTGTATCCACCCAGCCCTGGGCATGTGCAGTTGTGCTGAAGATCAGGAATAAGAACAGAATGATTGGAGGTCGCATACGCAATTGATAAGTTTGGATGATGTATTTTATCTGCAAATTTTAAAACAGGGTTTTAGCCGCCATACATTATTTGATGTTGGTTTTATTTGGAAACTTCGGCGACGGTATCTTTTTGGGTTCATTCTTTTTCAATTCATCTTTAATGATTTGAATGGCTTTCTCCAGTTGGGGGTCACGGCCATTGATGACCTCAGAAGGCCACTGCTCCACTTCAACATCCGGAGGTGTACCTACGTTTTCAATACCGAATCCTTTTTCGTCATAGAAAGCCAGATTAGGGGCGGTTACGCTGCCGCCATCGATAAACTCAGGAAAGCCCAATATGCCAACAAGCCCACCCCAGGTCGTTTTCCCAACCAGGGTTCCCAATTTTGCCTGTCTGAATAAATAGGGAAGATAGTCGCCGCCTGACCCTGCAGTTTCGTCGATTAACATCACCTTGGGGCCTTGAATAGAGGCATTAGGGGCTTTTTGGTCTTTGCCATGTCGGAATTTCCAGTAAGATTGTGCGGGTCGCTTCAGCAAGTCTATATAGTAATCTGCCAATTGACCACCACCGTTAAATCTTTCATCGATGATGATGGCTGCCCTGTTGGCCTGAGGGAAGAAATATCGTTTGAAATATTCATGGCCTTGTGTGGTAGTATTTGGCACATACACATAAGCGACTTGTCCATCGGTAGCCTCAGACACTTTCCTCATATTACCTTCTACCCAGTCGCGGTTCCGTAGTGCCGATTCATTGGCTATAGGTACAACTTTTACCATACGGGCTTTTGCATCATCGGCAGATGCTCCCACTTTAAGTATAATGATCTTCCCTGCTGTATTTTCGAAATAGCTATAGAAATTCTTATCCGCTGTGACCTCGGTTCCATTGACCGCCAGGATATAATCACCAACTTCAACCGTAACACCTGGTTCTGTCAGGGGAGAGCGGAGTTCCGGGGTCCAGTTCAGACCGCCGTATATTTTGGTGATTCGATAACGGTTGTTTTTAGTTTCATAATCAGCACCCAAAAGTCCTCCAGGAATTTCTGTCTGGCTTACCCTTCTGTCTCCCGTTGCAGAAAAGCTGTGGTGGCCAACTGAAAGCTCTGCAAACATCCACTGCATGATTCTATAAAGATCATTGGAACTGGCAATATCAGGTATAAGCGCAGCGTACTTCGTTTTCATGGCCAGCCAATTCACACCGTGCATATTCGGGTCGTAGAAATAATCTCGATTAACCCGCCAGGCTTCGTTAAAAATGTTCTTCCATTCATCCTTTGGCGTTATTTTGACTTGTATGGAAGATGTGTTGATCATGCCATCCGGCCCTGGTTTCTGCCCTGTTGAAGCAATGCCCCATTTGCCATTGCTCATAAATACAGTCTTCTCGCCTTTGGCCGCAATCTTATATCTGTCTGCAGGCATGATCGACTCCTCTTTTCGTTTCTTCACATTAAACAACATGAGCATGGTAGGCGCTGCGCCATGAGGGGCATCAGCTAAATAGAAAAGTTCTCCTTCTTTCAATACCTGGAGCGAATTGTATCGTCCTTTTGAAATTGGCAGTGGAACGATTCTGTTTTGGATACCATCCCAGTCAATTCGCAGTTTTGTTACATTGGAGTCGGCTTTATACGGAACCTTGTTACTGGTGTCCTTTACCTCTTCTATTTCATTTTCTTTTGCGAAGGGTGATTGAACTTGTTTTTGCAAGGTGATCAGGTAAATGGAGTTGGTAGCTTCCATATCCTGACTTGATTGGTCAAACCAGTTAATTACCGGGCCAGCATCTGTACTAGCCACCAGGTACAAATATTTTCCTGAAGGATCAAATGTTGGTTCGGTTACATTAGATATGGCATCTGTAACAGCATAGGATTTATTTTCTGCCAAAGAATATGCCCATGCCCGTTCGAAATTAGTTTCGGTAATGGTGGTATAGGCAATGAAGTTGCCATCTTGTGACCAGCTTCCAAAAAGATCTCGGAAAGGGCCAGGTGTATAGTTTGCATCTTCGGCAATCTTGGTACTTTTCCCCTTCGCCAGGTCTGCTACATACAGAGCTCGGCCATTATCAACATAAACAATTTTCTTGCTGTCGGGTGACCAATGCAGATGTGCATAGAATCCAGCCCCAGTGAGCTTAAGCACCTGGGGGTTGCTGTTGCCATCCTGGTTCTTAACATGCAATTCGTATTCGCCAGAGGCATCACTGAAATAGGCGATAAACTTTCCATTGGGGGACCAGGATGGAAAATTTTCATGCGTGCCCGGAGTATTTGTCAAATTAAAAACATCTCCTTTTTGTGCGGGCAGGGTGATGATCTCACCGCGGTAATCCATGACCAGTCTTGCTCCCGATGGTGAGATATCAACGCTGCGGATATGTTGATCGCCTTTTACATATCTGGGGCGGTGGTCTAACAGGTCCGCGGCAATACCCACCTTTATTTTTGAAGTGTTATTCGTGGCCGTATTATAAATATGCAGGTATCCCTGTTGCGCGAAAATCACGTGATCGCTGGTGCCTTCCAGACTGGATACCGGGAAATCGTTAAACTTAGTGATCTGTGTGATGGCCTTGCTTTGGACATCATAACTGTAGAGGTTCAGCGAACCATCCCGGTCACTCCTAAAATATACTTTGCTTCCTTTCCAAATAGGTTTGGAATCATTGCTACCGCTTTTGGGCTTGGGTATTTCTGTAACGTTATGTGATTTTGTATCGTAGAGCCAGATTCGACTCATGGTTCCGCCCCTGTAGTTTTTCCATTGGCCAAATACATCTGGTATAGGCGTGTATGCGATACTGGTTCCATCAGGACTATACGATGCCCAAAAAGCATTTGGTATAGGGAGCTGCTGTTCCGCGCCGCTGCTGATATCTACAGTGAAGAGCTTGGCATAGCGGTTGGTGAAACTGTTTCTTTGTGAAGCAAACAGGATCTTTTTACCATCGGGTGAAAAATCCCTGACCAGGTCTGCGCCGGGATGCCAGGTAAGTCGTTTTGGAATGCCTCCCGCTGCGGGGACGATAAAAACATCCGTATTGCCGTCGTATTGGCCCGTGAACGCGATCATGGCTCCATCCGGGGAAAATACAGGGTTGGATTCCGTGCCTTCACTTACTGTAAGTCGCCTGGGGTATGAGCCGTCCAGGTTCGCCACCCATAGGTCTTCCGCATAGATGAAAGCAATTTGATCTTTACTGATTGTGGGTTGCCAGAGCAACCTGGTGTCCGTGGTATTTTGTGCAGACATACAGAGGCTGGAAAATACCAGGATGATGGCGATGGCAAGAGAACTCGGGCAATGCTTCATACGATTGATTTAAGAATAGATCCCGATGATTTAATCGGTGTAAAAAGGAATGTGGATTAGCGGGTGCCTAATATAGCCTTTATATCATTTAATACATAAGAAATTTTCACAGGGGCATCAGTTATTGGCTCTTCATTTTAGGTATATTTATAAACACTTCCCCAAAACCTTTGCTATGTCGAATCATTTTAAAAACTTAGTATTTTCCATTATTTTAAGCCTTGTAGCGCTTACCCCATTTGCCCAGAAAAAATTTGAAGTCAACGACCTGTTTAAACTG
>JANMHK010000484.1:0-6017 GCA_031375135.1 Sphingobacteriales bacterium
CCTGGTGATCTCATACTCCATGGGGAAACCCTTGATCTTGTCAAGTCCCGCAGGATTAAAGTTCATCATGCCTCTTCCGCCGCCACCGCCGGAACCGCCGCTCGTGCTGAATCCTGGTGCCATCATAAACTCCGGTGAATACCAAACTGCTGTTTCTGTGATCTCTCCCTGCCTGCCCTTGGTCTTAATGATGGCTTTCTTGCAATCCATACCAGCGATCTTTTTGGATTCCTCCGTATAGGTGATCTCAGGCTCTGCGGGAGCTGCAAATGAAAGTCCCATTTTCTCTAAGGAATCTTTACGAACAGCACGCATTGAATCGGCACGTTTCTGCATATTCGCTGCGTCTTCGTCTGTAGAGAAGAAGCCTTGCTTCTTACCCATCACTTCCATCAGTGTGGTTGTTGTTTTTGTTTTCCTGTCGATGAACGTATAGTTCTTACCAAAATCGGAAGCTGTTTCCATTTTGGTGTTATCTCCTTTATAAAAAACAGTAGTGGTCATTTCCATATCGCGCATACCCATCATACCACCGCCACCGCCGCCATCACCGCCGGCAGTTGCATTCGGGTTTTCCGGGAAGACCATTTCTGTATGCATCTTAATGATGGCTTTGTCAACCACTTTTTGAGCGGATACCTGGAATGAAATGGCCAGGGCGAAAAGGACGATTATCTTGTTCATAATTTACAAATTAGGTCATTCGTGTATAGCAAGTAACGGTATATGGGTATGATAGGCAAGTTTTTCTGTATGACTGGTAGAAAACACGCGGTCAAGGAAGTTATGCTTCCTGGGTACGGTAATGATCAGATCGGCCTTCCGGTCGGTGGCAAACTGGCTAATGGCCTCCGTGAAATCATATAGCCTGATAAATGCATAGTCCGGCTCGAAACCGTCCAGCAACTCGTTCATGTCCGCTTTTTCCCGCTTATAATCTTCAGTGATCTCCACATAATGCTCAATATCTACGTTGGCAACATAGAGCTTGGGCCTGAAGATGTTAAGGATATTCCGAAGTGGCTTAATGGGCGTTGTTTCCTTTACATTCTTCATGTCACTCGCATAAACTACCGTCCTGATTTGGCTGTAACTTGCCTCCGGTGGGATGATCAGCACGGGGCACGACAACTGGCCGATGACTTTCAGCGTGCTGCTGCCGATCAGGATCTGTTCCATCCGGGTAGCACCATTCATGCCCATGATCACCAGGTCTACTTGCTGTTCACTCGTTAGCTGTTCTAAATTGGAGACCAACGAACCTTCCGAAGCCAGGACCTTGATGTCAACAGTACTGTCCCCAACCAATTCATTTTTCAGGTTCTCTAATGCGATCAGCGAGATGTTTTTATTGACCCCCGGGTCTGCATGCAGAGGAGTACCGTCTGATCCGATTGAACTGGAATCATAGCTGTTCAAAAGAACAAGTTCAGCCCCCTGCACATCTGCGGCCATTTGGATGGCATAGCTAATGGCATTTCTGGAAGTTTCTGAAAAATCCGTGGGCACTACAAAACGTGTCATATGGAGGAATTATTTACGGTAAAATAGGGCATTCTGCCTGAATAGTCAAAACACCGGAACAAGGGGAAAGTTGGATTTGGACGATAAAACAGCACGATTGGTTTAACTTTGACCCCTTATTAGATCAATATGAAACGATATTTCTGTCTGTTTTTGTTTTCTGCGCTCTCAGTCCAGCTGATTTTTGCCCAAATCCACATTATCCCTCAACCGGCGGAACTAAAAGCAGGACAAGGCTTCTTTAAGCTAAATCCCAATTCCGGGATCAGCTGTCCTCCCAATAATGCCGAAGCAAAAATGGTAGCAGAACAGCTGGCCAGCCAGCTTTCGAAGGTGACAGGTTACAAGTTCCCGGTGCTGACAGGTGTGATGACGACCGGACTTGGCAATATCACCCTTAACCTGAATGCAAATAACGATCCCAAAATCGGCAAAGAAGGATATGTATTTAAAGTAACGGAGACCATTACCACCATAACGGCCAATACGGCAGCAGGACTGTTCTACGGCGTGCAAACATTCAGGCAGTTATTGCCGGATGAGGTGGAAGGTTCAACGCCGGTCAATAATGTGTTGTGGCAGGCACCTGCGGTGGAGATCAATGACCAGCCCAGGTTTGGCTGGCGCGGCATGATGCTCGACGTATCCAGGCATTTTTTTACGAAGGATGAAGTAAAAAAATACATTGACGACATGGCCAAATACCAGTACAACGTACTTCATATGCACCTTACAGACGATCATGGCTGGAGACTGGAAATCAAATCCCTGCCGAAGCTGACGGAAGTGGGCGCATGGAATGTAAAAAAGACCGGTCGTTTTGGAACATTCTCAAAAGCAGACTCTACTGAACCGCGTGACTACGGCGGGTTTTACACGCAGGAAGACATGAAAGAGCTGATCCAGTATGCCAAAGAAAGATTCGTGAACATCATGCCGGAGATCGACGTGCCCGGTCATAGTCTCGCTGCTATTGCATCTTACCCCGACCTGGTGGCCACTCCTGGAAAATATTATGTGAGTTCCGGAGAAAAATTTATGGAATGGCCTCCGAAAGGACATTTTTATGGCCTGATTGATAATACGCTTAGCCCTGCCCGTGAGAACGTATATACATTCCTTGACAAGGTATTCACGGAAGTAGCACAACTTTTCCCTTTTGAATATATCCATATGGGTGGCGATGAAACAGCGCGGAATTTCTGGGAGAAAAGTCCCGAGATCAAAGCGCTTATGCAGAAAGAGAAACTGAAGAACCTGGATGAAGTACAGGCCTATTTTGTTGGCCGGGTGTATAAGATCATTACCTCAAAGGGTAAGAAGATGATCGGTTGGGATGAGATCCTCGATGGGGGATTGATACCCGGCGCTGCGGTGATGAACTGGAGGTCGGCACAGGCCGGCGTGACCGGTATCTCTGGTGGTGCCAAAGCTTCGAAGTTGGGGCATGAAGTGGTAATGACGCCACAGGATTATGTATATATCGATTATATGCAGGGTGATGAGATCATGGAGCCCAAAGTATACGCGAGTTTAAGGATGAAGAAAGCATATGCTTTTGAACCTGTTCCGGCTGGTGCCGATGAGAAATTCATCAAAGGTGGCCAGGGTAATCTTTGGACAGAGCAGGTTTATAATCAAAGGCAGCTGCAGTACATGACCTGGCCTCGCGGCTTTGCGATTGCAGAAGCAGTTTGGTCTCCTAAGTCGTCCAGGAACTGGCCGGGCTTTGTGGAAAGGGTAGAGGACCATTTGAATCGGCTCAACGTGGCGGGAACAAAGTATGCAACGAGCATGTATGAACCCGATATCAAGGCTATGAAATCCGGTGCCGGAATCAAGGTGCAACTGGTACCTGAAATAGACGGACTTGATCTCTATTACAGTTTTGACAATTCTTATCCCGATAATTATTATCCGAAATATTCATCGCCGGTAGATGTTCCAAAAGACGCGGAAAAATTGCGCGTGGTGAGCTACAAAAACGGCAAACAGGTAGGCCGGTTCATGACCATCGGTGTAGATGAATTGAAAAAAAGAGCCGGGGTTAAGTAAGAGGTTGTTCGTTTAATCTACTCCATACCTGATGCCCGCAATGCTTCTGATCCTGTCCATCAGCGTCATCAGTTCTAATGAATAATCTAGGGTCATCACCGGACTTTCGGTTAGGCCCTTACGCAGGCACTCATGTACGTGCCGCACCTGGTGCTGATATCCCCAACCGGATTCTTTGTGGAAGGGAATGGTTTGCATGGAATCATATCGTTCAGGGAAATAACTGATGCTGGTAGACGGTTCGTAAAAACGGTTTTGCAGTCTGATCCTGCCCGCGTCTCCGGCAATATCTGCTTCAGTGCCCAGGTTTGAACTGAAGCTTGAAAGCAATTGGGCCACCCGGCCGTCATGATACCTGAACTGCACGGCCAATTGTTCGTCCACGCCAGTAGGTGCAGGTGTCATCACGGCCTGGATCTCATTGGGCAGTCCCATAAAGGCATGCACAAAAAATACATTGTAAATGCCGATAT
The DNA here is from genome assembly GCA_031375135.1 of Sphingobacteriales bacterium. Classification (GTDB taxonomy): domain Bacteria; phylum Bacteroidota; class Bacteroidia; order Chitinophagales; family Chitinophagaceae; genus Pollutibacter. The sequence continues at coordinate 4,053 of JANMHK010000484.1, forward strand.
CGAGCAGGGTGCCCCCGCCCAGAGCCGGGTCAAATATGCGTTGAGGAATCGGCTCCATTGGCATAAAACCGAAATTGACCTGCATGGACTTCAGGTTCCCGATCTTTCCTGAATCGATCATTTGCTTAACTACTTCAAAATGCGGCAGGAACCGGGACCATAAGGCTTCCATCAGAAAGACTTTTCGGTTACGCGCTTCCGTGATCATTTCACTCACTTGCCGGGCATTGATCGCAAATGCTTTTTCACAGAGTACGGCTTTGTTATGCTGCAGGCAGAGCAGGGTATGCTCATGATGATGTGAATGGGGCGTGGCTATGTAGATCGCATCCACTTCCGGGTTGGCAGCGAGTGCTTCGTAGTTATCATGAACATGCGGGGCGGGATAGGTTTCTGCAAACTGGTTTGCTTTTTCGAGTGATCTGGAACCCAGGGCCACGAGTTCGGCATCGGCTACCAGGTTGAGGTCCGATGCAAATTTCCCCGCGATGCGGCCACAGCCTAAAATTCCCCACCTGATTTTATTCATAGTTCCTGCTTTAGGTGGAAAGATAATTATTAAACGCAGTGTTTAATCCGGCTATTCTCCAAGTTCATAGCAGAGAGAGGTAACAGTGAAGTAACTACCGGAACTCCCGCATGCGGTAAGCCTGGATCGCAGTTTCACCCAACTTATTGGTGAGTTTGCGGTTCACGTAAAAACCGACTAGGGCACCGATACCAGGAACCAGTTGCAGCAGTTTGGCGAGGTCGATATAATCCCTGTATTCCTGTTGAAATTTCCGCCAGTCGGGCTGCTCGTTTTTATCTCCATCATCTTCCATCCATTTTTCCATATCTGCATAGATCTTATTCCGGTGTGCCTGGCTGGCAAAACAAAGTTGAAAAATATGGAGGATGAAGATTCTTTCCCTACTGTCTTTTACATCATAGCCATAAGCTGCTGCCATTTCCAGTAGCATCTTGATCTTAATGGTTAACCAGAGTGGAAAATCTGCAAGTCCGAGTAAAATACCTCCTGCACCGGTGATTCCGCCTTCAACGGCGGCTGTGTTTTTATAGAAGCGGGCCCTTTCCATAGCGATCTGTTCTCGCGCCTCGAACGATTTCTCCTGGGAAGGAGCAGGGGTGATGATGCCTGCCCCTGTGATCAGTCCCCTTGTTACTTGTTTGATGGCCTCTGTAATTACTTTGTGGATCTTTTCCGGGATCATCCTGTTCATCCGGTCCTGCATGTTTTTGGACATCCGATTGATGAGGGAAGGGTCTCTTTGCATTTGTTTTTGCCAGCGCTGCATGTCACGCCGGGCATGTTTTTCATAAAAGTCCATTATTTAATTTACTGAATTTGTAACAAATCGAAGGCTTTAGCTACTAACTCCCAAAATTTAAGTAAATGGAAGAAAACCTGAAAACTCCAGCCCGGGATTGGTCAAAGAACTTTCAGCGAATCTTGTATGTCGGATTTATCATACTTGGTCTCTATTTCCTGCTATTTTCCCGGGATTTTTCGCAAGGTGTAATCAATATCGGCATAGCACTTGCTTTTGATCCCTTCGACCAAAAGCAGCCGTTTAAAGAAAGGCCCCTTTATCAAAAAATCTGGCTGTTCTTGCATCTGGCCATTGTCTTGGGGCTATTTGTTTACATGCTGGCCAGTCGATAACTGGGGCGTGCCTGGTGAACAACTTTAGCTACGCCGATCATATCCATGGCATCATCCAACACGAAGACTATCACTAAGGCCAAATTGTACTTCTTTTAAGCTTGGGACCGGAAAATGATAGCTGTTTGATTGATTAGTTTTTTTTCGAATATTAATACCTTAATATAACTAAACGATCACGCCATGGACACTCAACTTATTCAGATCCGCGACCAGCAAAAAGAAGTATGGAACAAATTCTCTCCGGGCTGGAAGAAATGGGACGATTTTACCATGCGTTTCCTTAAACCTTTTGGGGA